>JAFMFC010000022.1 GCA_017856375.1 Ilumatobacteraceae bacterium
CTTCAGGTGCCAGTGTTCGCAAGGACGTGGGGGTTCAAGTCCCCCCTCGCCCACTAGGCACGGTGAATTTCCCCCGTTGAGTAGGTTGGTCTGATCGTGCAGCAGTTCGCCGAGCTTCGTCGTTCCCAAAACCTCTTGTGGAATCTCACCCTGCGTGAACTCCGCGCAAAGTATCGGCGTTCGATCCTTGGCTGGGCGTGGTCGATGCTCAACCCGTTGTCGAGCATGCTCATCTACTCGTTCGTGTTCAGCGTCGTGTTCGGCGCTACGGCGCCCAAGGGTGATCCATCAGGTCTGCAGATCTATTCCTTGTACCTGCTATGCGGAATCCTTCCCTGGGGTTTCTTCACGCTCACCACCAACCTCGGCATGGCGTCGCTCACCGCCAACGCCGGTCTGGTGCGCAAGGTGGCCTTTGCCCGCGAGACCCTCGTGTTTTCACAGGTGCTGTTTTGCCTGGTTCAGTTCGCCATCGAGATGGGACTGCTTGCACTCGCGATGCTGTTTTTCGGCAGCCACTTCCTTGTTTGGCTGCCGGTGATCATGCTGCACATGGTGTTATTGGCCGTGTACTCAACGGGCTTTGCACTTGCTTTGTCGGCGTCCAGCGTCTATTTCCGAGATTTGCGCTATCTGTGGACGATCGCCATCCAAGTGATGTTCTTTGCCACGCCGATCATCTATTCACCTGATCGCATTGAAGGAAAGCTTCCAGCGTTTCTGGAGTTTCTCTGGGAGTGGAACCCCGCCAAGGTGTTCATCATGCAGTTCCGCCACATGCTGTATTCAGGGGCTAGCCCCGACTGGGGACACTTTGGTTACTTGGTGATCGTGTCTTTAGTCTCGTTCGTGGCGGGGTGGACGATCTTCCAGCGGTTGTCTCGTCGCATCGCCGAAGAACTCTGATCAGACGCGCTTGTTGAGCGTCCACGAAGCGGGCAATGAGAGCACACCCTCCTCGAAGAAGTGTTCTTGGTGCACTTCGAACTTCACCCAATTTCGTAGATGATCGAACTCAGTGGTGCCAGTGGCATCCGTGATTGCCGCTGAAAGGAAATACGAACCTTCCAACAACGGCATTCGTTCGATTGCTACTTCGAGAGAAGCTTGCTCACCGAGGTTCCCGAGCGGTGGGCGAGAGTTCTGGGAAGTTCCCGACCAGACGACGGTGTCGTCGGCGCGGGTGATCGTCAGTCGAACCGTGGGCGAGTGCAACTTTTCTGCAGGCGTGATGTCGACGACCACCTTGGCTGGTGCGTTGGTGGCCATCCGTTCGGAGACATTTCCCGCGACATCGATCAATCGCAGAGAGGTGATGTGTGCTGCCCCAGTGCCCCAGCGCTCACGATGTTCGACGTCTTGTTGCGCGTGCACGTCGTAGCTCTCGCCGGTGTAGTTGGCGATGACATCGGCGGCAGGGCCCCGTTGGCGAATCTTGCCCTTCTCCAACCAGATCACTTCCTTGCACAACTGCTGAATCGAGGTAAGCGAATGACTCACCACCACGATCGTTTTCCCCTCGCGGCGAAACTGCTCGATGCGATCGGTGCTCTTGCGTTGAAAGGCCTGGTCACCAACGCTCAGCACCTCGTCGATGAGCAGGATGTCCGGTTCCACATGGGAGGCAATGGAAAAACCAAGTCGCACCGTCATTCCTGACGAGTAATTCTTGACGGGTGTGTCTATGAAGCGGTCGAGACCAGCGAAATCGACGATGCTGTCGAATTGTCGCTCTGCTTCTTTCTTCGACATGCCGAGGATCGCGGCATTGAGGAAGATGTTCTCCCGACCGGAGAGCTCCGGGTGGAAGCCGGCACCGAGTTCGAGCAGCGCGGCCACTGATCCGTCTGTCGCGATGCGACCCTTGTCCGGCCGGTAGATGCCTGTCAGGCACTTGAGCATCGTGCTCTTGCCCGACCCATTGGAGCCGATCAGCCCAACGGTGGCGCCATGTTCGACTTCGAACGACACGTCATCAAGAGCCCAGAACTCTTCGTAACGTGCGCGACGACCACGCAAAACCGCGGACTTGATGTAGCGATTTCGCTCGCGGTAAAGCCGGAAGTTCTTGGAGACGTGCTCCACCACGATTGCCGAGTTCGACATGCGCTCGCGACTCTACCCAGTCGCCGTCTCGTGGTGCTGCTTGCGTAGCAGTTGGAGATGGGCTCGCAATGAAGCAGGAAGCACCTTCTTGTCCCAGTTGATGATCAATGAGTCGGCGTGTTCGACGTAGAAATGATGTTCTTCGGTGGGATGCGCCGAATTCTGATACCAGGGTGTGTGTCGCGCAACATAAGGCGGCTTCGATCGAAGAGCTCGATTGTTTTGGTGACCCTCACCAGGTCGATACATGGCGAAGGTGGTGTCGATTTCGGCGAGATAGAAACCCGAGGGGTGCGTGTTCATCCAAAACTGCGACTCCCAGAGAATGACGTCATCACGGTGGGCGTAGTGCTCGGGTAGGTCGTCGAGTCGCAGGCTGAAGCCCACCTTGTCCACCTCGGGGTAGCGCTGCAGCGTCTCGTGAAAAACCTGAAGAACGTCCATTGGGCATTCGTCGCACGGCACCACATCGGGATCGGTGATGATGAACGGTTGGTGGAGACCCAACTCGGTGACGAGTCCACTCAACCAAGGACCGCGGTGTCCAAGGTTGATTTCGTTGAACACCACGTGATGTGAGGTGGATCGCAAGAACTCGACCATCGGTTCGTAGGTGCTCGCGTTGTCGCAGAGCCAGATGTTTTCTTGGCCTACTTTTTCCAACCACGAAAGCAGATCAAGCAGTGCGGTGAGTCGATCGCGCACGTTGATGATGACGGGGTATTGAGGTGTCATCTCATCCCTTCAGGAATGGAAAGACGCGAACGAGCCGTTGACCCAGCCGGTATTCACGAGAAGCTTCGACAGTGGCCATGCGTTCGCGCAATCGATCCCGCTGATCAGTCATCGCTACATGAGAAGTTCCAAGCTGATCATGCTCCTTGATCAGCGAATCGATCCGTGATTGCAGTTCGTTTCGCTGACGAGTGACCTCTTCGAGACCCTGGCGAAGTGATTGCAGCTCCTCATTGAGCCGGCGCATCACTTCACCGTTTTCATAATCGGCGATGGACTTCTTGGTCTTCACCAGCTCGGCCACGCGGCTTTCCACGTATTGGCTGAGTTGTTCCGCTCGGGTTCGCAACCCGAAGGACTCCGCGAGCAACTCTTTGATCAGTTCATCGCGGTCATCGACCGTCATGCTCATCGAGCCTACTGAGCACCTTTGAGTGCTTGATGTTTAAGGAATTCATCATTTGTCGTGCCAGTTAGCATTTGGGGAACCTCATGGACTCCACCACATTCGATCAGCGAGCCACGCAACGTGCGCACACCGTCGCGGTCGTGGGCCTTGGTTATGTCGGACTGCCTCTGGCTGTCGCGTTTGCGGAGACTGGCTATCCCACGATCGGTTTCGATGTTTCGCAAGGCGCAGTGAACGGGCTCAATTCAGGTGTCAGCCACATTGACGACGTCCCAAATGAACGAGTTGCGGCTCTGGTGAAGGCGGGAGTTTTCAAGGCCTCAACTGAATCTGCGGTTCTCGGCGATGCGAACGTGGTGTTCATTTGTGTGCCCACTCCGTTCGACAAGGCGAAGACCCCGGATCTGTCCTATGTGCAGGCAGCAACCGAGTCGGTTGCGGCACATTTGTCCAAGGGCTCGCTGGTCATTCTGCAATCCACCACGTATCCAGGCACCACCACCGAGTTTGTGAAACCGATCCTTGAGCGCGGAGGAATGAAGGCCGGTGTTGATTTTCATTTGGCATTCTCGCCCGAACGTGTGGATCCAGGTAACACGCAGTGGGGAATCGGCAACACACCCAAGGTAGTGGGTGGGCTCACCGAGGAGTGCACGCGTCGCAGTGTTTCGCTTCTCGCCACCTTGATGACAAGTGCTGATCTCGTTCACCCAGTGAAGTCACCGGCCATTGCCGAGATGTGCAAGTTGCTCGAAAACACCTATCGTGCGGTGAACATCGCATTCGTGAATGAACTCGCACAGATCTGTCACGAGATGCAGATCGATGTGTGGGACGTGATCAAGGCTGCCTCCACCAAGCCGTTTGGTTTTCAGGCGTTCTATCCGGGCATCGGCCCCGGTGGACACTGCATTCCGGTTGATCCGCACTACTTGGCGTGGAAGGCGCGGGAATTCGAGTTCAACACGCGCTTCATCGAACTTGCAGCAGACATCAATTCGCAGATGGCCAGTTATGTGGTGTGGCGAATTCAGGAATTGTTGAATCGTTCAGGCAAGTCGTTGAGTGGCAGCACCATTCTGTGTCTCGGGGCGGCATTCAAGGCGGGGGTAAGCGACGTGCGCAACTCACGCGCCATCCACGTCATGGAGTTGCTCCAAAAGCAAGGAGCAACAATCTCATATTGCGATCCCCATGTGCCGAACGTGAAGATCGGCGATGTTGAGCTTTCCTCGCTCGATTCAACGAAGCTTGCTACTGCAAAGTTTGATGCCGTAGCGGTGCTGGTGGGTGCATCGAATTGGCCGATGACCGAGTTGGAGGAGACGGGCAAGCCGATCTTCGATGCCGTCAATGCGGGCGGTGCGCCAAACGGCCAGCGCGAGCGGCTGTAACCAACTCGCGGTACATCTCGGCATGTGCCGAGTTGGCAATAGCAGTCGTGAAGTCACGCAGTGCTCGTGATCTGCCTGCTTCACCAAATCGAGAACGAAGGTCAGCGTCGCCAACGAGGCGACGAACGGCATTCGTGAGTGCATCCTGATCATCACTGTCAACGAGCAAGCCGTTCAAGCCGTCAGTGACGACATCGGATACCGATCCAACGTTCGTGGTCACCACCGGTCGTGCTGCCATTCCAGCCTCGATGAGCAGCAGCGGAACCCCCTCGTTCTCGCTGCACATCACCACCACATCGACTGCAGCCAGGAGTTGGGCAAGATCGCGCTGCCACGGAAGGAAATGGACGTTGGAGAGTCCTGCACAACCATGGCGAACTTCATCGAGGAGTGGCCCGTCTCCCACCATGAGGAAGTGAACGTGGGGTTCAGCAGACAATCGGCGAGCCACGTGCACGAAACGGTCAGGGCGTTTGATCTTCGCAAAGCGACCAATGAAGCCGACTATGACTCCTTCGTCTGGGAGATCGAGGGCCTTTCTTGCGCGAATTGATGATCCGGTTTCGAACTCGGCGATCCCAGGGTTGATCACCCGCGAACGCTCTTCATCGACGACCTTTGCTGCGATGAGATCACGGCGAACCTGATGACCAACGACGACGAAATGCGTCGTGACCATCCGCAGTGCTCTTTCAACGAGCACGATCAATCGGGTAACTGCAGGGCCGAAGTATCCCGTGAGCAAGTGACCGTGGTAGGTGTGCACTCGCACGGGCACTCGCGCAATGAACGCTGCAAGTCGGCCAATTGCGCCAGCTTTGGCCATGTGCGTATGCACCACATCTGGCTTTGTCTTTCTCAGGTGGCGAACGAGTGAAACCAACGATCGGAGGTCATCCCAAGGACGCACGCGGCGGCCGAGAGGCGCAATGGTGACGATCTTGCTCGCGAGATCAGAGTGGGCAAAGTAGTCGCCCTCGTCAATCGAGGTGCCCCCACGAACGAGCGATTGAGCGATGTCTGGATTCGCCTTGTCTTCGAGAAGTGACCCGACGATTACGGACGGTCCGCCGATGTTGGTGCGAGTGATGAGATGAACGACTCGGATCAACGGTGCTCGCGTCTCCACCAATCGAGTGTCAGTCGCAACCCTTCATCCAACGAGGTCGTCGGTGAGTAGCCAAGGACATTTCGAGCACGAGTGAGGTCGGGAACACGGCGCTTGGTGTCCTCGAACGCCTTCCCATAACGGCTTTCGTAGGAGATGTGCGTGATCTCCGACATTGAATCGCTCGCCGCCTTGATTCGTTCGGCGAGATCATTGATGGTGATTTCGACATCGTTGCCGATGTTGAAGACGCTTCCTTCGGCACTTTTCACCGTTCCTGCAAGAAAGGTTCCTTCCACCGTGTCGGCAATGTAGGTGAAGCAGCGAGATTGAGAGCCATCGCCGTGCACGGTGAGTGGTTCGCCCGCCAGCGCCTGGCGAATGAAATTTGCCACTACGGAGCCGTAACCCTTGAAATCGATACGAGGACCGAACGAGTTGAAATAGCGAACGATGCTCACCGGTAGTCCATTACGTGAATACTCAAGGGCGAGGTGTTCATCGAGCGCTTTGGCGGTGGAGTACGACCAACGCGAGATGCTGGTGGAACCGAGTAACCGATCATCTTCTTCGCTCATGGGCATCTTGGACGTCTTGCCGTAGATCTCCGAGGTACTCGCCAGCACCACTTTGGTGCCGTGGTTGGCACAAGCTTGTAGCACCACGTCGGAACCACGGGCATTGGTGATGATCGACTCGAGTGGTTTGGCGATGATGTTACCGACGCCCACAGCAGCAGCCAGGTGATAGACGACATCAGAGTTCTTCACCAATTTGTCAACCAGCGCCTCATTGAGAATGGAGTCGTGATGAAATTCGACCTTGTTGTCGAGATGAGCAATGTTGGTGTGTTTCCCGGTGGACAGGTCGTCGAGGACGGTGACATCGAAACCGGCAGCAATGAGACGGTCGACCAGATGGCTACCGATGTAGCCGGCTCCACCCGTGACCAGAGCCTTCATCAGCAAAGCTTCGGGGCATGTGTTGACACGTGGTTCACGATACTTGCCTGATCAGGCCGCAAATTGTGGTTGGGTAGGCTGATTCTTCGTGGCTACCGAGTGGCTTTATGCGCTGAGTTTTCTTGGAGCGCTCGTGTTGTCGTTGATTCTCGTACCCGTAGTTCGTGCAGTTGCGATCAACAAGACGATTTTCGATTCGCCAGGCGCCCACAAGTCGCACACTTCACCCGTTCCGTATCTCGGCGGAATTGCCATGGTGGCAGCGTTTTCGGTGGCAGTGGTGGTGGGAGCCCTGCTTCAACAAAATGCGTCGTTCGGAGATGGCACCGTCTTGCTCAAGCCAGAGGGTTTGTTCGGGGCTGGACTAGGTCCGTTCGGCGAACTTCTCTTGGTGCTCGGACTCGCATTGGGCCTGAGTGCCATGGGTCTGATCGATGACCTGAAAGGACTTCATCCAAATCTCCGCCTTGCCGTCGAATTCATCGCAGCCAGCATCTTGATTGGTTTTGGGATTCAGTTTCAATCTCCATTGAGCGACAGCATTGATGCGATCATCACCCTGGTGTGGCTGATTGGCATCACCAACGCGATGAATTTGCTTGACAACATCGACGGTTTGGCAGCAGGTGTAACCGGAATAGCCGCTGCCGCCTTCTTTGTCATCGCCGTGCTTTACGACCAGCCGCTCACCGCGGTGCTTTCGATCGGGTTGGCGGGATGCACCCTCGGGTTTCTACGGAGCAATTTCAATCCCGCGACGATCTATATGGGTGACGCGGGAAGTCTGTATCTGGGCTTTGTCATTGCCTATCTCGGTCTCAAGTTGCGGGTTGATCAAACCGAGTGGACACAGTTGCTGGTTCCCATGGTGGTCCTCGGGGTAGCGATCCTCGATACGACGCTGGTTGTGGTGTCTCGACTACATCGAGGAGTGAGCCCATTTCAGGGAGGTAAGGATCACATCAGCCATCGGTTCCTGCGCCTTGAAGTCAGCGTGCGTCGCGGAGTGACGGTAATTCTGTTCGGCGCTGCAGTGCTCGGCGTGCTTGGCATTGCATTGGCGGAAATGAGGGCTCGTGATGGGTGGCTGGTGTTGTTCGCCGTTGCCATTCACGGTGTGGCAGTGGTGATTCTTCTCACGACGAAGCGTGCCCAGGTGGCCACGGATTCGTCGGGAGTCATCACGGATCTACCGCGAAAAGCGATCTGACGTAGATGCTCACGTGGGAGCAGCTCGGTCGCTGGTTGGAGCGCTTGTATGTCGTGGCCATGTTGGTGGGGCTCACGCAAGGACCGGTGTTGCAGCTGTGGTGGACGGGAGCACGTGAAGAAGGACTCCCTGTCAAGACTGCGATCGTGGCGACTTATCTCGTGCTGCAGTTGCCGGCGGTCTTCATCTTTGCCTACCAGCGGTTCACGCCTCGGCTGCTTCGGGGCCCCATTGGCGCTCTCGTCGCCTTTGTCACGTGGTTGATCATCACCACGGTGTGGGCAACGCTCAGTTCGCACACCATTGTCGAAGTCTTGTCACTTGCTACCACGTGCGTGGCCGGTTTGTACCTCGCCGTCCGTTTTTCGGTGGTCGACAAGATGATCCTGATCTGCACGGCAATGCAGATCTGCGTCGTCTGGTCGTATGTGGCAATTCAACGCGATTGGCCGGAAAGCGTGGGACCTTTTGGGGAGTGGATCGGCATCTATTACAACCGAAACTCGCTCGCTCCTGTCGCATCAGTAGGGGCACTCAGCGCGCTCGTTTTGCTGTGGATCACCATTCGCAACAGGGTGTGGCCGTTGGGCATTGGTGTCACATTGCTTCTCGTCGACGTCGTGGTGTTCAACGTCTTTGTTTTGTTGAAGACGGAATCGGAAACCACACTGTATGGGGGTGCAATTGCAATCGGATCGTGGCTATTGATAAGTGGATGGTTAGCACTTCATCGACGCATGGGTCAATCGAGGTCTCTGACCTCGATTTGGATGTCTGTAGCTGCAGTGCTTCTTTCTTTGCCGTGGATCTTGGTCTTCGGTATCAAGAGCATGGGCGGCTTCCTGGAGAGATTTGGCATAGGCGGTCGAGAAGGGTTGTGGGTGCTGAGCCACGACGGATTCCTCCAAAAGCCATGGTTTGGTTGGGGCTGGATGTCGGCGTGGGAGACCCCGAACTTCTTGCCCCGTGAGTTGTGGAATTGGCAGCGTGACATTGCTGGTCCGTGGTCACACAGCAGCTTCTACGACATTCTTCTTGGCGGCGGATTGATCGCCGTGGTGTTGTTCATGGGAATGATGTTGTGGGCGATGGTGCATCACTCGAGCCAACTTCCCCTCATGCACGTCGGCCAGACCTACACGATGTTTGGTTTGTTCGTTTTGTTTTCTTCCACACAAGAGTCGTTCCTCGTAGGTAATCACTTCCTGATGGTGATCTTCATTGCGGGGCTCTTCGGCCCAGTGTTCGACTCTGCTGTCAGGAGTGGCGTGATCGCAGGACCGCGAACTGCAGGATGATCAATCCACCGATGATTAGCCCAAGAATCAACCCAAGGAAATAGGTCGAGGTGGTTACTGAAGTCACCGTTGCAGACTTGGGCTCGACCCGTTCATCAATGAGCTTGAAGGAGAATGCTGCATCTCGAGCTGCACTTCGAAGCACCGAAATCTGACTGAATAGTTCGGCTTCCATTTGTCGTTGAGCAAGCAATGCAGTGTCGCTAGTACTAGCGGAAATCAATTCACGAACCGCCATCAAGCGGGCTTCGAGAATGTCTGCGACGGCAGCGATGCTTGCTTGTATTGCGGCAGATCTGCTTGTTTCGAACTCTGCAACCCCGATGTCAAGGGCACGACTGCAATCCCTTTCGCTGGCCTCGGTGCAGGTCAGCGTGAAGATTCCTGAGCCAACTGAAACATAGGAGTAAACGGTGTTACGTTCGGTCACCTCACGATTCACTACGTTGAAGTCACCTGGCACCTGGGAAACAAGCAGATCTACATCAAAGCCGTTAGCCGCGTTTCGCTCAAGTTTGGCGGGCTCAGAGTTGAACCGGGCGATCTCGCCTCCAATGCTCAAAATCGGGGCAAATGCCTGAGCATCAATCTCCAACGCGACGAGCGACGAGAGCTCTTCTCGTCCCTCAAGTCGTCGAGTTGTCTCAACTCGAGCGGGTTCCGCGGTGAGGCGAGAATCTTGCACAAAGAGAAATCCCGTGGCAATCGCGCTAGTGAGCAGGAGAATCCACCACTTGGAGGACAATGTGTCGAACAATGCCTGCTTCGTGACTCGAACTTCAGTCATTGCGATGAAGGCTATCAGCGCGAAATCTGGTGATTCCGCGATCGATTAAGGAAATCATGTCAGCATTGTTGGTATGCCGAGCGAATTAGAAAGTCTCTTTGGCTACCAAAGCGCGATTGATGGTCGAGTCGAATTGATGATGCTCGACGAGGACATGGTCGTTGTGCCGTGTTGGACACGGGAGTTCTGTGAGTTGTTGATCAAAGCTGCTGAAGCGACAGGTGGGTTCTCCGCAAACGAGTTCGATCCGGTACCAGCCCATGAGATTTCGTTGGCAGCAATTAGCCCGTCGTTGTTTGAGCGCGTTCAAGACGACTTTGGCTCAAGAATCTGGCCTAAGTTGAAAACAGTGTGGCCACTCATTGACTACCACGGCATCAACGACGCCTTCATCATCAAGTATGAGGTTGGGCATCAAGAGGAACTTCGCATTCATCACGACGTTGCTCAAGTGTCGGCCAGTATCAAATTGAACGATTCCTACCAAGGCGCAGTGCTGGAGTTTCCCCGGCAAAGCAAGACAAACGAGTCGGTGCCAGTGGGGTCAATGCTGGCATGGCCGAGTTTGGTCACCCACCCCCATGCGAGCACTCCTATTCAAAGTGGCGTGAAATATTCGATGACGATTTGGTTTGAGCTGCCTTTAGCTCTCGGCTGAGCGCGGCCGGACACTGAGACGTCGATCATCCGCGTTCAAACAGGTTCCATCCTTTGCGCTGAATTTCCAACCATGCAAGGTGCAGACGATGTTTTCACCCTCGACAATTCCAAACTCCGACAAATCAGCCTGTCGGTGTGGGCAGTATCGCTGGACAATGAAATCACCCAAGACAATTTCTTCTGAGACTTTCTCAGGCTTGGTTCTGCGAACAGCTTCTTCTTCTGCCCGACACATTCGCTCTACCGAAAGGCTCTTGAAGAAGTTGTACAGGTGTTCGTTGAATCCGCCCTCTCTCCATGCTTTGAATCGACAGGAGAGAAATAGAGAATTGGACCAATCAACCGCGTGTTCTTTAGCGACGAGCTCCAGCAGAGGTCGCGAAATGGTAAAGCGGTACCGAAACGGTTCGTCTTCAAACTCTCGAACTTCACCATGTTCGAAGTCGATCAGAATGTCGAGCCCATCGGAAATGATCCGACACGAACCCCCGACTGATTTGCGCAATGTAGGAGCAAGCGCAAGGAGTGGCTCCCACCACGATTTGAGAGTTACAAGCAGATCAGTTCGTTGCGTTGGCCATGTCGACTTCAGTTGCTTCAACCAGTGGGACCAGTCGGCCTGGTACTCGCGAAGATAGATCGCCTTTTCCTCGAATGGTCGACGCACCTCTTTGTCGTCTGCAGAATGAACGACCCGGTAAGTCGATGAATCCGTCTCAATGCTCGTACCGGGGACGCTCAGAATTCCCCTCCGATTGCGGGATGCGAGCTTCTCGAGAAACATGGTCTGGTCGGGAAAGATCGAGACTTCTTCTCCAGTGATCCAGTTGGCTCCAAACAACTCCTCATCCAAGAAGCAGGGTGGACCGGCGGAAGGAACGACCACCCGAGCATCGACAGCCTCTACATAGGTGAGGGCCCGGGCAAATTGGCTTTCCACTTTCCTGTGGGCCAACTCCTTCAGTTTTTCTCGCGGTTCGTCGTAAACCATCGGGTACCAGATGGCTCCACTGAACTGCAGCCAATGCACGTCCACGGGTCCGTGCTTTCGAAGTGCAGAGAGGTCGCCGGTACGGCAGTCGTTCTGATTGACCAGGCGCGACTCTCCGTCGCTGATCACGATCGCTGAATCACCACCAGGACCGTCGGTGATGGTGCTTTCAACATGAATAGCGATGGTCAATCCATCACCCAGACTCATCTCTTCGGCATCGCGAGTGTGGATGAAGTTTCGAAAGCCCAACCCAGCCAGCTGGCGCTGCAATTCTTTGGTGGGGTAATCAGGCAGAAGAATCTGCACCTCTTTGTTCATGTTCTCGCGAAGCCACGGCTCATCTAGGTGATCAGCGTGCTGATGAGAGATGTAGAGATAGTCAGGGTTCGTGATCTTGGCCATCAAGTCGGGCGACAACCGATCATTCCTGGGGAATACGAACCACGATCCGTGGAATGCAGGGACGAACCACGGGTCACAAACGATGGTGGCCTGACGGGTTTCAATGAGAATCCCGGCGTGGCCGATCGACGTTGCCTTCATTCAGGCAACGGGCGGGTCGACAAATTGCTGCCCACCACGGGCTACGTGCTCGGTCCACTCGGTTCCGTCCCAGTACCGCAGTTCATAACGACCGGACGGGTCGGCGTACCACGCAGCAGGAACTTTGGGGCTTGAGGTGGTTGCAGAGTTATTCGGGGTCGTATTTGACGGTGCTGCCTGACTGGCCGCGCGTCGCAGGAATGCGCAGTATCTGCCATCGAACGTGGTCACGATCGACACCACTTCCCATCCCTCTGACGACTTCTTGGTGAGTTCGGAGGCGAGTGACTCGGGGCTCGTGTTGTAGGGATTGAATGCCGCGTATTCGTACATGCTCGTCAGGCTACAACTCGTCATTGGCAAGGTTCTTGCCGTGTGGGCGTAGCCTTGACGTGTGTCATCGGAACATCGAATTGGCTTTCTTGGGCCTGCGGGAACATTCACCGAACAGGCGCTCCTCACTCAATCAGACCTGGCTGAGTCCGAGCGGGTTCCGTTTCGCACCGTCCCGGACGTGCTCGATGCTGTGGAGTCAGGCGAAGTATCGCTGGGTTTTGTGCCTATTGAGAATTCGATTGAAGGAACCGTCAACTACACCCAGGATGCGCTCGTCTTCGATCACGAACTTCTGATTCAACGAGAAGTGGTGATGGACATCGAGCATTGTCTACTTGCCCCGAAGGGAGCGCAAGTTGGTTCGATTCGAACCGTGCACTCGATGCCGGTGGCAACCGCTCAATGCCATGAATACCTGCGCACCATGCTCAAGCAAGCAGACATCAAGGCAGCCAACTCGACCGCGGAGGCTGCTCAGACAGTTGCGAACCTCGATGATCCATCAATTGCCGCAGTTGGTCCTCGCGCAGCAGCAGCTCATTACGGTTTGGATGTAATTGCCGAGCACATCGCCGACCACGGAAGCAATCAAACACGTTTCGTACTCGTTGGCAAGGGAACGATCCCCCAACCAACCGGTCATGATCGAACTGCGCTGGTGGTGTTTCAGCGTGCAGACGAACCGGGCAGTTTGATTTCTATCTTGCAGGAGTTTGCCGCTCGCCGAATCAATCTTTCCCAACTTCTTTCACGACCGACGAAACGTGGTGGGCTCGGCGATTACTGCTTCGTCATCTATGCCGACTCCCACATCAAGGACGAATTGATGGCAGACGTCTTGCGCGATCTACACGCAAAGCAAGGAGCAGTAAAATTTCTTGGTTCATACCCGGCAGCAGGAGTTCATGCGCATTCAGCACGTGAACATGCAGACGCACGTTGGCGTGAAGCCGACGACTGGATCAACGAATTGAGATCACGCATCGCCCGCTAGCGTTTCGAAGTGGAACGGTGGCAGAGTGGACAATCGCATCCGCCTTGAAAGCGGAAGGCTCAAAAGGCCCGGGGGTTCGAATCCCTCCCGTTCCGCCAGTACACTCAGCACTTCACTTGATGAGTAGCAAGTTGGAGAGGTGCCAGAGAGGCCGAATGGGGCGCCCTGCTAAGGCGTTGTCCGGGTTTAACCGGACCGTGGGTTCAAATCCCACCCTCTCCGCCAGAAGGCTGAGGCTTTTCGTAGCAGTTGCAGTGACGACGCTTTCATTGTTGGTTGGAACTGCTTCGGCAGCTTCAGCGTGCGCCAATGAATATCGTGCTCAGTCAGGCGACTCATGGTGGTCGATCGCCGAAAAGCATGGACTCGCGCTGAAAAGAGTCTTGTCCATAAATAAGGCGACGCCAGAGAGCAAAATTCTTGTTGGTGACGTGGTATGTGTTGCTCGCCGAGCTATTCAAACTCCTCAGACGAAGAAGTTCACCCGAGGTCAGATCATTCAGATCATTCGTGATGAGTGGCCAGACGAACTAGAGGAACGCGCAATTCAGATTGCCTTCCGCGAAAGCAAATTCAATCCTCGTGCTATCGGGATACCCAACGATTGCTGTTTCGGCCTGTTTCAGATCTACTACCGATGGCACAAAGGCTGGTTGCCAGAAGTCGGAGTCTCAAGCAGCGTTCAGTTGCTTGATCCGCGGCTGAATGCCCGAGCCGCCTACAAGATGTTTCAGCGCAACAACGGTTGGGGTCCTTGGGAGTGAAGTCCGAACACCCCGATAGCGTGTATCCCCGCTAGCGCTCGTAGCTCAATGGATAGAGCATCTGACTACGGATCAGAAGGTTGTAGGTTCGACTCCTGCCGAGCGCGCTGATTAGGCGCGTCGCCACACCAACTTGATCGACTTTTTACAGACGAACCTGACTCCACCAACGGTTCTTGTCCTGCCAGCAACTGCACATGTCGTGCCCCCGATCCTCGGCAGCGCGACAGTGGTTGTTGCAGCCACAGTCGTTGTCGTGGTGGACGCGACTGGAGCTGCGGCGGTGGTGAAGTTCAGCGTGCCCTCTGACTGAATGCCCCCATAGGCCACATCATCGGCGACGCTTTGGAACGCGGTGGAATCGACAAAGACGTAGTAGCGGGTGCCGTAATCAAAATTCTTCGTCGGGTTGATGGTGACCACAGCGCCACTCAGTGACACCTTGCTCGAGTCGGAAACCCTGATTGATTCAAAGAGTGTCTTATCTGTCCACTTATAGATCGAGATTTGACCGGATTCGGCAGAAACTGCTTCGCTGAAAGTCAGGACGACGTTTGCATCGATGGCAACACCGGTGGAGAGAGCTGCAGGGGAAGTGGATGACAGAGTTGGAGTCCCCGCAAATGCAACCGGTGCGAATCCGGTGACCGCAAGAGCCGTTGCACCGACCACCGTGACAAATGACTTTGAAAGTTTTTTCATGATGATTTTCCCCCTCAATTACTAACGCTATCCGCTGCCGCTAACTGCTCGGATGTTGGCCTGCGAAACAGGACCAACATCCCGATTCCAGCAATCAGGATGATGGCAGAAGTGACAACCCATGACTTGTGAAAGCCCGAAAGTGGGTCACCAGACTTGCCGGCCGTGATGAGGATCGAACTGATCAGCGCGATACCAAGTGCGGCACCCACCTGACGGATGGTGTTATTGAGGGCGGAACCCATGGCGAACTGGGTTCTTGGTAGGAACGCGGTGGCGGCACTGGAAATGGTCGAGATACACAGACCCACGCCGACTCCCGTGTAGATGGTGACGGGAAGGTAGTGCAAGAGGTAGTTGGGTGTCTCGGTAATCGTGGCGCTCAGCAACAAGGTGCCCGAACACAGAATTATGCCACCGAGTGCCACCACCTTGCCGTGACCAAATCTTTGTGCTGCTCTTCCGGCGGGTGCTGCGACGAGCGCTGCCATGATCGGCCCCGGAATACCAGCGAGTCCAGACCGTGATGGCGAGTATCCCCAGACCGCCTGGAGCCACTGGGTGTTGACGAAGATGAGCGAGAAGAAGCCAGCAGAAAACCCAAAACCGCTGAATGCGGAAGCAGTCACGAATCGCAGACGGAACAACTTCAAGTCGAGCAACGGGTGGCTTGTCCTATTACAGCGCAGTGCGAATGCGAGGAGCGAAACAACGGAGAGAACAGATATTAGGAGTGATCGATTAGACAACCACCCCCACTGGTCGCTTTGGACGATAACGAGCGTGAGGACGCCGACTCCCACAACTGCGAGGAGCGCGCCACTGAAATCGACCGAACGAGGTGCTGATTCGTCTCGAGACTCATGCAGGAGTCCACGTCCGATGACAATGGCAAGGATGCAGAACGGCACGTTGACGAGAAATATCCAGTGCCAGGTCAGAGAGTCAACGAGTAGTCCACCGATAGTTGGTCCACTTGCTGCCGCAACCGCACCAACCGCACCCCAGATGCCGATTGCGGCGGATCGCTTCTCGACGGGGAACTCGGGCAGAACCAATGCAATTGCCGAAGGCGAAATGATGGCTCCACCGAGCGCCTGAATTACGCGCGCGATGACCAAGATGAGAGCGGTGGGGGAAATTGCACAAAGAATCGACCCGGTCATAAATACGGCAAGACCGGTGAGGAACGCCCGCTTTCGTCCGAGGGCATCTGCGAGTCTTCCGGCCGTGAGCAATCCTGCCGCATAGGCGATGTTGTATGCAGAGAACACCCATGTGAGTAGTCGCCTGCTTTCGGGCCATTCGGCAACGAGGGACCCGAAGGCGACGTTGACGATCGATATGTCAAGGGACACCAACATGACGCCCACCGAGGTGAGAGCAAGAACCTTGTTCCCGCGCGACCAATTCATCAGCGGTTTCCCCATAGGTTCTCTCGAATTTCGTTCGAGTCCTGGTCCATGGAGCGACCCACCCACTTGAGGACACCAGGAGTCTTCGAGAGCTCAGCGATCACGCCCTGCATGGGAAGTCCGTCAACTTCGGGGATGAGGTGACGAGCGGAGTAGTGCGGATCATTGGCGATGTCGGCCATGGTGAACACCGGTCCCACTGCGGCCTCAGCCTCGGTGAGGATTTTCACCGCCTCATCACGCGTGTGGTTTGCGCACCAATCGCTCATCATCTGGTCGAGCACCTCACGGTTCTCCATGCGCCCCTGGAAGGTGGTGAATCGCTTGTCATCTCCCACGCCCAGTACCGACATCACACGTGCAGCGACACTGTCGCTGGACGCCGACACACCGACCCACAATCCGTCACTGCATTGATAAACGCCCCGTGGAACGGTGTACGGAAGCTGTGAACCCATCCGCGGTTGGAGTTCGCCTGTGAGTTTGTAGAGCGAGATGAGTGGTCCCATGATCTGGAAAATCGTTTGCAGCAGATTGACATCCACCACTTGGCCGACACCCGAATGGAGTGCGACCATTGCGGCAAATGCAGCAGTGATACCCGTCACCTCGTCGGTGAGCGCGATCGGAGGGAGCATCGGCGGGCCATCGGGGTCGCCACTGATTGCGGAAAGACCTGCCATGGATTCGGCGATTGATGCGAAACCGGGACGAGATGCGTATGGCCCCGATTGACCGAAGCCCGTGACCCTGACAACGACCAGCTTGTCGTTGCGCTTGAGAAGCGTGTCCGGCGACAGACCCAGGCGTTCGAGCGTTCCAGGGCGGAAGTTTTCCACCAGCACGTTCGCACCGTCGATGAGTCGAAGAAAGAGGGCCTTGTCTTCGTCTGACTTCAAGTCGAGTGCAATGGTGCGCTTGTTGCGGTTGACGATCTTCCACCACAAGCCAGAGCCATCTCGTGGATCTAGCCACGCCATGCCACGCAGTGAGTCACCTCTTCCCGGCTGCTCCACTTTGATGACATCGGCGCCGAAGTCGGCGAGGTAACGGGCGCAATTCGGCCCAGCGAGCACCGTAGAGAGATCAATGACGCGAAGGTCGCTGAGGGGCGGGTTGCTCAAGGATCAGTAACCGGGACGGGTGCGTCGTGTCACCGCCGACTCGTTCCACCAACGTCCGCTGAATCGCCAACTGGTGTTCGGTTGATTCACCGATGGCGATGTTTGTGGCTTGGGCCACAGGGCAACGATCGCCTCCATGATTGCGGCGGCCTCTTCTTCGGTGGGAGCAGGAGAAATGTGCTGCAGGTTCACAGCGGCATGTTGCCGTGCTTGCGCCGCGGCAACTCCTCGCGCTTGGTGCGGAGCATGGTGAGGCCTGCGATCAACTTCGCTCGTGTCTCAGCGGGGTCGATGACGTCATCCACGTAACCACGTTCTGCTGCGGCGTACGGGTTGGCGTACTTTTCGGTGTATTCGGCAATGAGTTCCGCTCGACGCGCAACAGGATCTGCTGCTTGTTGCAGTTCGCGTCGGTAGACGATCTCCACTGCGCCTTGTGGGCCCATCACGGCGAGTTCGGCTGTCGGCCATGCATAGGCAAGGTCTGCGCCGATCGACTTGGAATTCATCACTACGTATGCGCCGCCATAGGCCTTGCGGGTGATCACCTGAATGCGCGGCACGGTGGACTCGCAGTAGGCGTACAACAACTTTGCACCGTGGCGAATGATGCCGCCGTATTCCTGATCGACACCGGGGAGGAATCCGGGAACATCCACGAAAGTGACGATGGGGATGTTGAAGGCATCGCAGGTGCGAACAAAGCGCGCGGCCTTCTCGCTCGATTCGATGTCGAGTACACCGGCGAGCACCATCGGTTGGTTGCCAACGATGCCGACGGGCTGGCCATTCAGGCGAGAGAAACCACAAATGATGCTCTTGGCCCAATGGGGGAAGTATTCGAAGAACTCGCCATCGTCCACCACTTCGGCGACGATCTTCTTCATGTCGTAGGGCTGATTCGGCGAAGTGGGAAGGATGCTGCGCAGTGACTCACACGAGCGATTCGGATCATCGGTGACGTCCTGGCTCGGTGGCTCCGCCAAGTTGTTCTGTGGTAAGAAACTGAGCAAATAACGGACATCTTGCAGGCAGGCCTGCTCATCGGCACTTACGAACGTGGCGACACCGCTCTTTGAAGCGTGGCTCATGGCGCCACCCAATTCCTCGAGCGTGACCTCTTCACCAGTCACCGTCTTCACCACATCGGGGCCGGTGATGAACATGTGGCTGGTTTCGCGCACCATGAAAATGAAGTCGGTCATCG
>JAFMFC010000106.1 GCA_017856375.1 Ilumatobacteraceae bacterium
GCATGAAGATCGGACGGTGTGCGTACGAGCCGACTTCCATCGATCCTGCGGTCTGGCGCTCGTAACAGAATGTGTCCATGTCGCGGATGATTGGATATGCAACTTCGGCATTCGACTTCTGCAGGATGTCGATCGGGCCGACGTCGGCCATCTGGTGTACCGCCGGCGTGAGCGGAATGTTGGCACCAGCCATCTCGGCAATGCGGGGGCTCCACACGCCACATGCGATGACGACGTACTCGGCTTCGATGCGACCCTTGTTGGTGACGACGGCCTTGATCGCGCCGTTCTCCGTCTCGAGGTCGAGCACTTCGGTGTTGGCAAACACCTTCACGTGGCCGGCCTTCTGTGCGCTCTCGCGCATCAAGGTGCCCGTCTGCAAGGAGTCGACGACCGAAACGCTCGGTGTGTAGAAACCGCCGAGGACGATCTTTTCGTTGATGAAGGGGACGAGTTCCTTCACTTCGGCAGCAGAGAGCAACTTGGCGTCGATTCCCCACGACTTGGCCGACGTCATGCGACGGTTGAACTCTTCGAGACGCTCAGGGGTACGAGCAACTTCGATGCCACCGCACGTGTTGTTCATGCCGTGGTCGATGTACTGCTTTTGCGATGCGAGCGTGAGCAGCGCCATCTCCTTGTTGTGGTCAGTCGGGAAGATGAAGTTCGACGCGTGACCAGTGGATCCACCCGGATTGGGCAATGGACCCTTGTCAATCAACACCATGTCGGTCCAACCCAACTTCGACAGGTGACCGACCAGACAATTGCCGACGATGCCTGCACCGATGACTACGCACCTGGCGCGACTTGGGAATTCGCTCACGTGATTACCCCCTTGAACTCGGTCTCCCAATTGGTGGGTTGACCTGACAAATCGCTAATATATCACCGCGATATCAGTCGTCAAAATTGGCCTTATAGAGGGGCCAATGGGGAGCCGGAGGAAAGGGGTCAAGGGTGAGCGTCAGCCAAAGCGAGCGCGCCTACCTCGAGATCCGTGACCTGATCGTGCGGGTGGATCTGGCTCCGGGCGATGTCATCCGCGAAGACGAATTGCAGGAGCAGCTGGGAATCGGTCGAACCCCGATCCGCGAGGCATTGCAGCGGTTGGCCCGCGATCAGTTCGTCACCGTTATTCCTCGTCGAGGAATGTTGGTGTCCGGCGTGGACGTCACGGAATTGTCGATGTTGTACGAGACCCGCACGATCCTCGAGCCGTATGCCACCCGGTTGGCTTGCGCGCGTGGGCGTCGTGAGCACTGGGAGTTGATGGCTGAGGCGCTCAAAGGTGCCCGAAAGGAAAACGTCTCCAACGATGAGTTGATGCGAATTGATCGCACGTGTCACGAGATCGTATGGAATGCCTCAGGTAATCGTTTCCTTACCGACACTCTCGACATGTTGTACGCCCAGAGTGATCGTCTCTGGCATCTCTATCTGTCCGATGTTTCCGACATGCGTCACGCTGTGGAAGAGCACTCAGAGATTCATGAGGCGCTTGTGGCGGGTGATGCAGATCGAGCAGCAAACCTCGCCGAGGCACACATGCGCGCGTTCGACGATGAGATCAGTCAGGCCGTGTTGAAGCGGCTTGGCGCGCGCGTCGAATGATCGTGCCAAGCAGTTTGTCAAAAAGTAGACCCTGGGAAATCAGTGCACTTAGGGCGCTGACGGTATTCTTGAATTCTTAAACTAAAGCACGCTGATAATTGAGGAGTCCCATGTCGTTCCCAACCGATCTTGAAATTGCCCGCGCAGGTAAGGCCAAGCCGCTGAACGAGATCGCGGCGATGATGGGAATCGGCGAGCATCTGCTCGAGCCATATGGCAACAGCCTCGCCAAGATCAGCTTGGACGCGATTGATGAGCTGAAAGGTCGCCCCAAGGCGAAGTATGTAGTGGTCACCGCCATCACCCCGACGCCGCTCGGCGAAGGAAAGACGACGACCACCGTTGGTCTGGGTCAAGCCATGAAGCACATCGGCAAGAACGCGGTGATCAGCCTGCGTCAGCCGAGCATGGGCCCCACCTTCGGTATCAAGGGTGGAGCGGCAGGAGGCGGTTATAGCCAGGTCATTCCGATGGAGTTGCTCAACCTGCACCTCACGGGTGACTTCCATGCCGTGACTGCTGCGCACAACTTGCTCTCTGCAATGGTCGACAACCATCTCCACCAGGGCAACGAGCTCGACCTTGATCTCGACAACATCACCTGGCGACGCGTGCTCGATGTGAACGATCGCTCGCTGCGCAACATCATCGTGGGTCTCGGCACCAAGGAAGACGGCGTCACTCGCCAAACCGGGTTCGACATCACTGCCGCATCCGAAGTGATGGCGATCCTCGCGCTGGCGACGTCGATGAAGGACATGCGGGAGCGCTTCGGGCGGATCGTCGTTGGTTATAACTCGAAGGGTCAGCCGGTAACGGCAGAGCAGCTCAATGGCGCCGGCTCGATGGCCGTGATCATGCGGGACGCAATCAAGCCGAACCTATTGCAGACGCTGGAGAACACCCCAGTGATCGTGCACGCCGGCCCATTCGGCAACATTGCCCATGGCAACTCCTCAATCATCGGTGACCTCGTGGGTATCCACGGTGGTGATTACCTGATCACCGAAGCGGGATTCGGAGCCGACATGGGTGCAGAGCGCTTTTTCAACATCAAATGCAGAGCCAGCGGTCTCGCGCCGGATGCAGCAGTTCTTGTCACCACGGTGCGTGCGTTGAAGGCTCACTCGGGCAAATACAAGATCGTCGCTGGCAAGGCGTTGCCTCCCGAACTGCTCGCAGAGAACCCGGCTGATGTCGAGATCGGTGGAGAAAACTTGCGCGCGCAAATCGAAAATGTCAAGGCTCACGGCGTGGTGCCGGTGGTAGCGATCAACTCGTTCCCCACGGACCACAAGTCGGAGCACGATGTCATTCGCAAGATTGCCGAGTCAGCCGGTGCCCGCGTGGCACTGTGTACGCACTTCGCAGACGGCGGTGCGGGTGCAGTCGAACTCGCCAAAGCTGTTGAAGAGGCCTGTAACGAGAAGAACAGCTTTCACTTCTTGTACCCATCCGAGGCCAGCCTCAAGGAAAAGATCGAGACCGTTGCTAAGACGATCTACGGTGCGGCCAACGTCACGTACTCGGCAGTTGCCAACAAGCAGCTAAAGAACTACACCGACAACGGCTTCGCGGATCTGCCGGTGTGCATCGCCAAGACGCACTTGTCAATCTCGGGTGACGCAGCGCTGAAGGGTGCGCCGAAGGGTCACACGCTGAATGTCCGCGAGGTGCGTGCATCGGTGGGTGCGGGCTTTGTGTATCCGATCTGTGGCGACATGCGCACATTGCCAGGTCTCGGCACCAAGCCAGCCGCTGCAATTATCGACTTCGATCAGAACGGTGAGATCGTCGGTCTTTCGTGAGCGAACAGTTCGAACGCACATCTGGTGGCGCCATCCTGATGGATGGCGAGAAGTTGCGTGACGAGGTTGTCGCGCGCCTGCGCAAAGAAATCGAAGCAAAGAGTTCGCCGCATGTGTGCCTAGCGACGTTGCTCGTCGGCGACGACAAGCCGAGCAAGATCTACGTGCGCTGGAAGCACAAGAAGGCGGAAGAGGCCGGCATGGTCTCCAAAGGCGTCGAGTTGCCCGGTTCTGCCACTCAGGAAGAAGTCGAAGCTGCGGTGAAGTCGTTTGCCAACGACCCGGATGTGCACGGCATTCTCGTACAGCTGCCGATTCCCGCACATCTCGACACGGAACGTGTGCTTGCACTTATTCCGCCCGAGAAGGACGTTGACGGACTCACCGAACTCTCGATGGGTCGCTTGATGCGTGGCTTGCCTGGTCATGTGCCGTGCACACCACTTGGAGTGATGCGTCTGCTCGAGCGTTACGGAATTCGCACCAAGGGCAAGCGCGCAGTCGTCATCGGTCGCTCGACACTCGTCGGATTACCACAGACCATCCTGCTCATCCGCAAAGGTGGAGATGCCACCACCACGTGCGCGCACTCACACACCGAAGACCTAGCCGCCGTGTGTCGGGAAGCCGACATCATCGTCTCTGCGGTGGGCATCGCCAAATTGATCACGAAAGATCACGTCAAGCCTGGCGCAGTCGTTGTCGACGTAGGAGTTTCACGAGTCGAAGAGAAAATCGTCGGTGACGTCGACTTCGACGAAGTCCAGAAGGTTGCCAGCGCGATTACGCCGATGCCCGGTGGTACTGGCCCGATGACCATCGCTTGTCTTCTTGAGAA
>JAFMFC010000003.1 GCA_017856375.1 Ilumatobacteraceae bacterium
GACGATTTCTGACGACCATCCCCAGTGGACGGACGACGTCATCGAGTCGACGAGGTGGATTGGAGAGGCATGGGTGCGTGCCTTGGGAGACCTGGGCATGAGGTCATCCGTCTATCGAGATCGACTGCAAACCGATGGGCTGGGGGAGCTCATCTGCTTCGCCTCGCTCGGGCCGGGAGAGGTCATGAACGACAGCGGTGCGAAACTGGTGGGGATCTCCCAGCGCAGAACGCGATCAAGTGCGCGATTTCAATGCACGGTGCTCGTCGAGTGGGACCCGGAACGCCTTCTCGACTTCCTCGCACCGACGATTCGGGCCTCTTTGATCGCTGAGACCACGAACGAATTACGTCGACGAGTTGCACTCGTCGAGCACCGAGTGTCTGACATCGAGTCGGCATTCGAGCGCGCACTTCTCGCGCGCTGAACCTCTACCCACCGAAAGGCCTGATCACCTGAATTGAACGTGCCTGCTCCCGCTTTTGCCCGATGTGAAAAAAAAGTGGGGAAAAGTGGGGAAAGATGCTTGAAAGTGGGGGAAAGTGGGGATAACCTGCTCGCCAGCGGGTGGAGCCCCAGGCCTCACCTGCTGGCAGCAAGCGGGTAACGGGCCAGACCTCACAAGGGTTTGGGGATGGAGGGGCAGTGTTTGTAGGGGTGCACGAGCGGCAACTCGACCCAAAGGGTCGAATGGCATTGCCGGCGTCTTTCCGCCCCCGCCTGGAGCCCCGTTGTTACCTCTCAATCGGTCGCGACAAGTGCGTCGATGTCCTGACCGCAGAGGCCTTCGAAGATGTCGCTCGGGATGCCGTCGAAAAGGTGCGCCGTGGCGAGATGGATCGCAACCAACAACGTGCGCTCGCGAGTAACACCTTCGAAGTGATGGTTGATGCGCAAGGTCGCATCAACATCGACGAGAAGCTCCGTGAATATGCCGGACTCACACTCAATTCCAAAGTCGTGGTGAGTGGCTCTTTCGATCGTGTCGAGATCTGGGATCCAAACCGTCACGAACGAATCAACGAAAGAGGGCTGGCGGATATCGCCGGACCCGCAATTTAGGGAGAGGGGGCGAGCACGACGTGATCCGGCGCTGGGCCATCTAGATGGCCCGCTCCGTGGCGATGCAGTTTCCCGATCGACAAGATGGACAGCCCCAACTCCGCCCGCTTCCATCTCGTTGATCCGGGGAGACATCCCGGCAACACCGTTGGTCGGGGAACTGCAGCGCTACGGAAAGCGCCGAAGTGCGAATTCATCATGAGCACGCTCCGCGAATCCTTTGGTCACGATCCCGTGATGGTGGACGAAATTGTCGACACGTTTGCTCCTGTACCGCATGGCGTCGTAGTGGACGCAACCCTCGGGGGAGCGGGACACACCGCAAAGTTGCTTGAGCGATACGAGTGGATGACCATCCTCGGAATCGATCGCGACGCCATGGCTATCGAACACGCACGTTCACTTGCCTCTCGGTTCGGTGAGCGATTGATGGTGCAGCAGGGTGCATTTGATCGAATTCCGGAGTATCTCGCCGCGCGTGGGATTGAGCGAATCTCGGGAGCGCTCTTCGATTTGGGGATTTCGTCGCCGCAAGTGGATCTGGCCGAGCGGGGCTTCTCCTACCGCTCGGCCGGTCCGCTTGACATGCGGATGGACACCACTCAGCGCCTGAGCGCGGATGACGTGGTGAATGGTTACGACGTTGATCGCCTGTCTGATGTGATTCGCCAGCACTCGGATGAGCGCTTTGCTCGTCGTATTGCCCAAGCGATCGTGGCTGCCCGTCCGATTCGAGATACCGCCGAGTTGGCAGCGGTGGTTGCTGCTGCAATCCCGGCGCCAGCGCGCCGCACGGGTGGCAATCCGGCAAAGCGCACGTTCCAGGCGATTCGCATCGAAGTGAACAACGAGTTGAACATGCTTCCCGGCGCGTTGGAGGACGCGATCAATGCCACCGCCGTAGGTGGTCGCGTGGCTGTGCTCTCGTATCACTCCGGCGAGGATCGCATCGTCAAGTCGGTGTTTGCGGCAGCTGAGTCACGCCGGCAAAGCGCCGAAGCGTCACCGTTCCTACATCCTTCATCCGAGCGAACCTTTGCACGACGGGTGCGTGCGGCCAAGCGGCCTTCAAATGTCGAATTGAATCGCAATCCGCGGGCAGCCTCTGCTCGTCTGCGAGTACTCGAGAGAGTGGGAGCGTGACGTGGCGCTCGTGATGCCGGTTCAGTCGCCCACGCGTCACGTTGCTCGTCCATCGAGCACATCATCGACAGCGGCGCATGAGCGCCACTTGTCGGTGGTCCCCGGAATCGCCAATCGCTCGGTGTCACGATTCGCCGCGGCACTCATCGGCATGTTCGTGTTGATCAGCGTGATCATTGGCTTCCAGGCCTTCATCGCGCAGCAGCAGTTGACTCTCGATCACGTGTCGAGCGAACTGAGGTTGGCCAAGCGCTATCACGATGAATTGCGGCAGGTGCGTGCCGAGTTGCTTGCACCTGACTACCTCCGTGAGCAGGCGATGTTGCAGGGCATGACCCAAGGGCTCGGTTCGCGTTTCGTGGAGATTCCAGAAGATGTCGTTGCTCAGGTGGTGATCGCGACGGGCAAGATGGACTCGGCACTGGCCGATCCGTCCTCCACGATGAGTCCACTTGCGCCTCTCGCTCCAATGTTGGGCGGTAACGGGTGAGTTCGATCGCGCGACGACCGCTGGCTGCGGATCGGATTCGCCGAGCAACTCGGGATGAAGTGCGCGCGATTCGCAAGGCAGGCACGGCTTCACGCAAAGAAATCGCCGATCGGGCGAAGGATGCGGCCGCGAAGATGACGACCGACTTGAAGGGCGGTCAGATCAAACACCGTCTCGTGGCCTCCTACCTCGTTCTCTCTGCGGTTTTGCTGGGGTTGTTACTGCGTGTTGGCTACCTGCAGACCGTCGGCTCAAGCAGCTATCGCGAGGCGAGCGTCGAGCAACGCGTGCGAGAGAACACCGTCAACGCAGAGCGAGGGTCGATCCTCGATCGCAATGGTTTCGAGTTGGCGATCCCAGTGCCGACAAAGACGGTGTTCGCAGATCCACGCCTCGTCGTCGACCCGCTTGGCACGGCACGAGCGATCGCGGGGATTCTCCAGCTCACCGCTGAAGCCGAAGCTGAACTCGCGTTGCGACTGCAGGATCCCGCGTCGAGTTTCACCTTTATCGCTCGCCAGGCAAGTCGCGAAGTGTCTCAGACCATTTTGGCGTTGGAATTGCCGGGCATCGCGGCGTACACGGAGGAGAGTCGCTCGATCACGAGCGACAACCTGCGTGCGCTGGTCGGTCGCACCGATCCAGACGGCATTGGAATTGCGGGATTGGAGATGCAGTTCGACGACCTGTTGCAGGGAGTCGACGGCAAGAGCGTGCGGGAAGTGAATGCAAAGGGTCAGTCGATTGCAACCGCCTCCGATCGAAGTGAAGCGGCGATCCCCGGTGCCGACCTGATCACCACGATCGATCGCAACATCCAGTTCCAGGTCGATGGGATCCTCACGCAGCAGGTTGCTCGAGTAAATGCGCTGAGCGGTACCGCGGTCGTGATGGATTCGAAGACGGGTGAGATCTTCGCCATGTCGACAATTCGTCGTAACGAAGACGGCTCGTACTCTGCCGACTCGGGCAACTTCGCCGCGGTGGAGGCCTATGAGCCCGGATCGGTCGCCAAGGTGTTCAGCGTGTCGGCGGCACTGAATGAAAAGCGAGTGGAACCAAACTCGCAGTTTGCAGTCCCCGGCGCGATGACCTTCAACGAGGGGACGAAGTGGGAATCGACGATCAAGGATGCCTATCCCCATGGTCTTGAGGACATGACCGTGCGCAAGATTCTCGTCGACTCCTCCAACATCGGCACCATTCAAATCGCGCAAACGATGACTCCTGAGCAACGGTATGAGTACCTGCGTGCATTCGGTTTTGGTAAGCGCACCGACGTCGCGTTTCCCGGAGAGTCGAGGGGAATTCTCGCTACACCGGACAAGCTGCGTGGCACCGAGAAGTTCACGAGTTCGTACGGCTATGGCTACGCCTCGACCGCACTGCAATTGATCGCCGGCGTCAACGTGGTTGCCAACGGCGGCACCTATGTGGCGCCTCGTCTGGTGGCAGGGCACATCGATGCGAACGGAATCAACGTTCCCGCTGATCCTTCCGATACGCACGAGGTGATCAGTCCTGAGACTGCGGCAACGATGCGCTCGCTGATGAGTGACGTGGTGTGTTTTGGAACGGCCAAGTTGGCGAAGGTTCCGGGAATGACCGTCGCTGGAAAGACCGGCACCGGATACAAGCGCCAGGAAAATGGCACCTATGTGAAAGACGATGGAAGCCGTGCGTACTTCGCTTCATTCGTCGGCTTCCTGCCTGCACAGGACCCTCGATTCACTGTTCTCGTCTCGGTGGACGAACCGAATCCCTCCTCGCGTGATCGCTTTGGTGGTACCGCGGCGGCGCCGGTGTTCTCCAACATCGCTCAGGTTTTGATCAGCGAACTCGACATTCGTCCCGTCAGTGGCGACACCGGATGCCCCGCCAAACGGCCCGCCGAGTTGGGTCCGGAGCACTGATGTCCGCCGTCCTCTCGGCCTTGGTTGCTGATGTGACTCGGCGAAGTGAGGAGAGCTTCGTCGTCCATGGCGACGCGAATGTGTTGCTTGCTGATGTGACACACGACTCCCGACAAGTACGCAAGTCGTCGATGTTCTGCTGTGTAGTCGGCGAGCGTCAGGACGGCCATGACTTTGCTGCAGAGGCGATTCAACAGGGAGCCACAGCGTTGCTCGTGCAACGGGTGCTGCCACATGACGTCCCGCAGGTCGTGGTATCCGACGTTCGCTACGCAATGGGACTGTTCGCAGCCGGTGTACACGGTTGGCCCGCAGATGATCTGACGATGGTGGGGATCACGGGCACCAACGGCAAGACCACCACCGCTCATCTCATCACGGCTCTGCTGCGCGGAGACGGACTCGAGACCCAAGTGCTCGGCACCATTCAGGGCCCACGCACGACCCCTGAGTCGACCGATTTGCAGCGTCAACTTGCAGATTTTCGCAAGGCCGGGAGTCGAGTAGTCGTGATGGAGGTCACCTCACACGCCTTGGCGCTCGATCGGGTCGTCGGCGCCAAGTTCGACGTCTCGGTGTTCACGAATCTGTCGCGAGATCATCTCGATTTTCACGGCACGGAGGAGAAGTACTTCGCGGCCAAAGCCAAGTTGTTTGCTCCGTCGCTTTCCAAGCGTGCGGTGATCAATCGTGATGATGTTCATGGACGTTTGCTGATCGATTCGGCGGCGATCGAGTGCACCTCGTTTGGTGCGTCTGACGCGAGCGACGTGGTGGTGACCCCCCGCCATCACGAGTTCACGTGGCGAGGGAAGCGCGTAAGGGTGCCCCTCGGCGGACGTTTCAACTTGATGAACTCGATCGCTGCCGCGACTACCGCGGTGACGCTCGGTGTGCAACCCGATTCGGTGGTCAACTCATTGTCGACTGTCACGCCTATTCGCGGCCGATATCAGGTAGTCGATCACCGGAGCGAGCCGCTGGTCGTGGTGGATTATGCGCACGATGCTCACTCCTTGGAATTGGTGATTTCCGCAACCAGGGAGATGATCGCACCGACGAGCCGTGTGATCGTTGTCTTCGGATGCGGTGGTGATCGAGATAGGGGTAAGCGGTCGGAGATGGGCCGCATCGCCAGCGAGGGTGCGGATCTCGTTTTCGTGACAAGTGACAACCCACGTTCGGAGTCGCCAGCGACGATTGCCGCCGAGATCTTGGAAGGCGTTTCCCCGGAGCGCGCCTCGCAGGTGAGAGTCGAGCTTGACAGGCGAGCGGCGATCGGAGCCGCAATTGCTGCTGCACGTCCCGGTGACGTGGTGATCGTGGCCGGCAAGGGTCATGAGAACACTCAGACCATTGGTGCGAACGTGGTGCCGTTCGACGACATCGAAGTATCCCGAGAGTTGTTGGGTTCTGGCGCATGATTGCGGTCTTGATCGCCGGTGCAGTGGGCATGATTGCCTCGCTGGCCGGAACGCGTGCATTGATCGGCTTCTTCAAGCGTCTGGGGAAAGGCCAACCAATACTTGGAGCCGAAGATCATGGCCCGGTGCATCACATGGCGAAGCAGGGCACGCCGACGATGGGTGGGATTGCGATCCTCCTCGCAGGCTTTCTGGGATGGGCCGTCGCCCATGTGCGTGAGGGGCTGCCGTTTTCCGATCAAGCAATCATCATCTGGTTGACCATCGTCGTGCTCGCCACGATCGGATTCCTCGACGATTATCTGAAGGTTCGGCGTCAACACAACCGTGGGATTTTTTGGAAGAAGAAGGGCTGGATCACCTTCGGTATCACTGTTGCGTTGCTTACTTTGCTCGTCACCACCACCGGTGTCGCCGAAACCATTTCGTTCACACGCGCTTCGAGTCCCGGATGGGAGATTCCGTCTTGGGCCTTCGTTTTGTGGACCTCGCTGATGGTTTGGAGCACGACCAACGCCGTCAATGTCACCGATGGCCTCGATGGACTCGCTGCGGGTTCGGCGTTGTTTGGCTTCCTTGCTTTCACGATCTTCGCGTACTGGGCGTTTCGTAACCCGCGCATTTACGACATTCTCAATCCGTTGGATCTTGCCGTGCTCTCTGCAGCGATGGCAGGCGCGTGCGGCGGCTTTCTCTGGTGGAATGCCGCACCGGCCAAGATCATCATGGGTGACGTAGGCGCGCTTGGAATTGGTGCAGCACTCGGCATGTTGGCGGTGACCACCAACACGCACCTGATGCTCGTCATCATCTGCGGAATCAACGTCTTCGAAGCCGGATCTGTCGCGGTGCAAATGGGAGTCTTCAAGGCGTCTGGTCGCAAGCGGCGTCTACTCAAGATGTCGCCGATCCATCATCACTTCGAGCTGAGTGGCTGGCCGGAGACCACGGTGATCATCCGGTTCTGGATCATCTCCGGGATCTGTGTGGCCACTGCCGTCGCGATCTTCATTGCCGACTTCACCCAGCAAGTGCGGTTGCGGTGACGGCACTCGTCTTTGGTCTGGGTGTCGCAGGCAAGGCGGTGACCCGGGCGCTGATCCAGCGCGGACAGAAACCGCGGATCGCCGACGATCGAGTTACTCCCGACCATCGTAAGTTCGCCGACGAACTGGGGTTGTCAGTGGAAGCGATCGGCGAAAACGACCACCGATCATCGGAGGATCGAGTTTCTGCAGCCCTGCACGACATCGATTTGTTGCTGCCCGCACCTGGTGTGCCCGAGTCGCACGAGGTGATCGTCGAAGCACGACGCCGTGGAATCGAGATTCTCTCCGAGATCGAGTTGGCCTACCGCTGGGAATCCCAGCGAGCAGGTGGTGCACGACCGATGGTCGGAATCACGGGTACCGATGGCAAGACGACGACGACCTTGATGGCGAGTGCGATCCTTGGCCGCGCGGGTCTCCGCTGTGCCGCGGTGGGCAACACCGAGACACCACTGATCTCGGCACTGGAAGGGGAGTACGACTGTTTCGCCGTCGAGTGTTCAAGCTTTCGGTTGAACTTCACCGACACCTTTCGATGTGTTGGGTCGGCATGGCTGAACCTTGCGCCTGATCACTTGGATTGGCACGATGACATGGACTCGTACCGACGTGCCAAGGAGAAGCTGTGGTCGCATCTGCGAGCCGGCGATGTCGCAGTTGCTCCAACGAGCGATGCCGGAATCCTCGCCGCTGCAATGTCGAGTGCTGGTCGAACGGTGACATTCGGACTCGACCGTGGCGACTACCACGCGTTGGATGGCCTCCTGCAGTCACCACACGGCGTCTTGCTCGAACGCACGGCAATGTCGCGTGGACTACCTCATGACGTGACGAATGCGCTTGCCGCCACTGCCGTGTGTGTGGAGACCGGATTGGCTCAAATCGTCGACGCAGCCGATGCACTGCGCGAGTTTCGCCATGCGCATCACCGCATCGAACTGGTGGCCGAACGTGATGGCATCAAGTGGTTCGACGATTCGAAGGCCACCTCACCCCACGCGGCGGGAGTAGCAATCCGCTCCTTCGAGAGCGTGGTGCTTATCGCAGGCGGGCGCAACAAGGAACTTGATTTGTCGGCGATGGCCGAGGATGTGTCGCGCATTCGTGCCGTGGTCGTCATCGGGGAGTCGGCAGACGACTTGGCAGCTGTCTTTGACGGCAAGGTGCCGGTGCGTCGCGCTGCATCGATGGGTGAGGCAGTGGAACACGCGGCGTCGCTTGCCAAGTCGGGTGATGTGGTGCTGTTGTCGCCGGGTTGCACGAGTTACGACTGGTATTCGAACTACGGCGAGCGCGGGGACGATTTTCAGCGCAATGTGAAGAACTTGGTAGGGGGTAGACGACCACTTTCGTGGCTCGTCAGGAAAGGGAGGAAGTAATGGCAACCACGATGACGACGGGTGGGGCATCGCTCACACCGGCACAGCGCCGTCGCGCCGTGCTCGATCGCAAGGGGTTGAGCGACAAGCGCCGATTGGCAACGAGCGCGCCGACGAAGACGTTCTATGTGTTGATGGCAGTGACGTCGATGTTGATCGTGTTCGGTCTGATGATGGTGTTGTCCTCGTCGTCGATCGTGGCCATCAACAGTGGCGGATCGCCGTGGTTCATGTTCGGCAAGCAGTTCATGTGGGCCAACTTCGGTCTGTTGGTGCTGCTTGCCGCGTACCGAATGCCATATCACCAGTGGCACAAACACGCGAAGCACCTCCTGTGGTTCGCCTACGGGTTGATGTTGGTGCCGTTCAGTCCATTCGGTATCACGATCAACGGAGCCCGCGCCTGGGCCGAGTTCGGTCCCATCCGATTCCAGCCTTCGGAGTTCCTGAAGATAGCCGTCATCATCTACTCGGCATCACTGCTGGGAAGGCGTCGCGGCGAAGTTGCCGACCACCGACGCACGTTCAAGCCGATTTTCCTGGTGTGGCTACCTGCTGCCGGCGCATGCATGGCTCAAAAAGATTTCGGCGCGGCGGTGGTCATCACCGTAATCATCGTCGCAGTGATGTTCATTGCCGGCATTCCACTTCGCTTGATCGGCGGCATGGCAAGTTTCGGACTTGCGGGTGCAGTAGTCGCGATTACGACGAGCTCGCGCATGCAAGAGCGAATCATGTCATTTCTCGATCTGGAGGGCACGCGAGAAAAGGCTGGCTATCAGGTGTGGCAAGCGGTGCTGAGCATCGCCAATGGTGGCGTTGCCGGGGTGGGTGCGGGTGAAGGAACTGGCAAATGGGGATATGTGCCGTTGGCGCATTCCGACTTCATCTTCGCCATCATCGCCGAAGAGTTCGGGCTGATTGGCAGTCTGGGCGTGATCGGCGGATTCCTCTTGCTCGCTCATTACGGCATCAGGACCGCGCTCGGAGCACGTGACCCGTTCGGTGCGGTACTCGCCGGTGGAATCACCACATGGCTGTGTGCTCAGGCGATCATCAACATCGGTGGAGTGGTTGGTGTGATGCCCGTGACCGGTCTGACATTGCCACTCATTTCATATGGTGGTTCGTCATTGCTCTTCACCATGGGCGCTGTCGGATTGCTGCTCAACGTTGCGCGCAACATGAAGTAGGCCCATCCCGCTCGTGCCGTACTATTGCGGCACGATGTCGAGTGGTGCAATCCGGCAAACCCGGTCCCAGACCTATGCGGTAATCACGGGCGGGGGCACCGCCGGGCACGTGTTTCCTGCGCTGGCGATTGCCGAGTTATTGATCGAGGCTGGTCAGGATCGTGACTCGTTGCTGTTCGTTGGATCCCGCCGCGGACCTGAAACGGAGCTGGTTCCGGCGGCCGGTTTGCGAGGGCGTTGGTACGACGTGCGGGGAGTGCGTCGGTCGTTCACGCCTACGGCGATCGGGGCTTCGTTGAAAGCTGTCGCACTGATCGTTGGTGCAACGTTGTCCTGCTGGGCTCTGTTGCGCAAGGAACGTCCACGGGTGGTCGTCAGTGTCGGTGGATACGCGAGCATGCCCGCAACGATCGCGGCACTGCTAACGAAGACGCCTGTGGTGACCTGTTCGTACGATTTGCGGCCGGGGTGGGCGACCAAACTGCAAGCCCGTTGGGCTCGTTGTACCGCAGTCGCCTACCTTCCCTCGGCATTGCCGCGAGCGGAACTAGCGGGTGCACCCGTTCGGCGAGCCATCAGGCAGATAGCGGATCGCGCGGACAAGTCGTCGATGAAGGCAGCGCTTGGTTTCCCGACATCGAAATCGCTCGTGGTGGTGATGGGCGGCTCGCTGGGAAGTGCGTTGTTGAACGGGATCGCCGAGAACTTGCGGAAGAATCTGGACGAGTCGACCTCGATCCTTCATTTGTGTGGTGATCGTTACTTCGATCCGTTGGCGGAGAATGAGTTTCGAACAATCGATGGCGTGGTTAGTTTTCGGAGATTGGCACGTGCATCAGACATGGCACTCGTATATGGCGCGTGTGACTTGATGGTGATGCGAGGTGGAGCGAGTTCCATCGCCGAGATTGCAGTCGCGGGAGTGGCGAGCGTGATTGTGCCATGGAAGGACGCGGCTGAGGATCATCAAACGATGAACGCTCGCTTGCTGGCTGATCATGGAGCCGCAATCATGGTCGCGGAAAATAGGGAGACCTCTGAGCGTGTAGTCAATGAAGTACGCCGATTGTTGGCAGATCATCCTGCGCGAGCTTCGATTGCCCGAATCGCCCACGACCTGGGCGAAGTTCATCGGCATCCGAGACTTGTCGAAATCATCCAGGTGGCAGCTGCGTGAGCACACCTCGTTCGATACATGTCATGGGCGCTGGCGGACCCGGGATGAGTGCGCTCGCCCGGTTACTGCATGAAATGGGACACCGAGTGACAGCATGTGACCTAAGAGTAAGTGAAGTTACGTCTCGACTAGAGCGAGACGGCATCTCGGTGATGCTGGGAAACGACGACTCCCATGTGGGTGGCATCGACATCGTGACGTATTCCTCGGCAATGACCGTCGAACACCATGAGTTGCGCGCCGCACAGGCGCTCGGCGTGGCCACATATTCGCGAGCAGAAGCCTTGCGGATCGCTTGTAGTGCTAGGCCGACGATTGGTGTGGCGGGAACACATGGCAAGACGACCACTACGGCCATGCTGTCGGCGATTTTGATTGCCTGTGGAAAGGATCCGTCGTATCTCATTGGCGGCGACACCGTGCTGCCAGGTTCGAATGCTCACTGGGGCGCCGGAGAAGTGCTGGTCGTTGAAGCGGACGAGAGCGACTCGACTCATCTGCAACTGCCGTTACGTGGGGCAATTGTCACCAACGTCGATCTCGACCATCTCGACAATTTCGGTTCGTTCGAGGAGATCTTGCGTAGCTTCGAACAATTCGTCGACTCGGTGGACGGTCCGGTGATGATCGGATACGACGATCCTCGTTCGCGTCAGCTGATGCGCGAGCGAGACGTGATGAGCTTCGGGGTCGAGGGTGGCGATTATCGAGCGGTCGACGTCGAATTGCGCCCTGGGCGAGCTTTCTTCAATCTCGAGCACGGTTCTGCCCGCTGTCGAGTCGAAATCGAACAGCGTGGGCTCCACAATGTCCGCAACGCTCTGGGTGCGATCTCCATGGCTCATCGATGGGGAGTCGATCTCGACGAGGCGTGCGCTGCAATCCGGAATTTTCAGGGTGTAGCGCGTCGCTTCGATGTGCGCGGGTCGGCAAGGGGTGCGATGTTCGTCGACGACTACGCCCATCTGCCGGCAGAAATCGCTTCGACCTTGGCTGCGGCTCGCGCTGAGGCGGGCGACCGACGAATCATTGCCGTGTTCCAGCCGAATCGTTTCAATCGCATGGACAAGATGAGTGCCGATTACCGGGATGCATTCGTCGAGGCCGACGTGACGGTGATCACCGAAATCTACGCTTCAGGTACCTTGCCTATCGAGGGAGTCTCAGGATCATTGGTCGTCGATGCGATCCGCTCGGCTCACCCGAGCAGTGATGTCCGCTGGTGCCCCACACGCTCGAGATTGATCGATGAAGTTGTGGATGTCGTTGGTGAAGGTGACATCTGTATTTCGATGGGTTGTGGAGACATTGAACATTTGCCCGGCGAGGTGATGAAGAGGATCGGCATTTCGTGAACGCTCATTCCGACGAGCTGGCGATTGCGGCACAACTACTCGGTCCGCGAGTGCGAACTGACGTGTCGATCGCTAATTTGACGACATATCGAGTAGGTGGGAACGCAGCACTGCAGTTCCATGTCGAGTCTCTCGCAGATTTGTGGCATGTGTCGATGGTGTTGACCCAATGCGAAATCCCCGTCACCGTGATTGGTCGAGGCAGCAACGTTCTCGTGAGTGACGACGGATTCGCCGGTTTGGTACTGACCCTGGGTGACTTCGCCAATGAGGTGAGCATGCCCACCGGCAAGGGTGCGCCGGGAACTGCGGCGTCGGTGCGATTCGGCGGCGGCGTGGCGCTCCCGGTGGCGAGTAGGCAAAGCGTCGCGAACGGTCTTGCGGGATTCGAATGGGCGGTGGGTGTTCCAGGTTCGATCGGCGGAGCCGTGCGAATGAATGCTGGAGGACACGGTTCGGACATGGCGAGCAACTTGTCGTCGGTGCGGCTCTTTCATCTGCGCAAGGGAATTGACTGCCAGGTCGCGGCACTCGATCTTGGTTTACGTTTTCGCGGCTCGGCATTGACCGACGACCACATTGTGCTGTCCGCCGATTTGCGCCTCACATGGGCCGAATCTGCGGAAGAAGGCGACTCGCGTATCGCTGAGATCGTTCGCTGGCGGCGGGAGAATCAGCCCGGCGGCCAGAATGCGGGGTCGGTCTTTGTCAACCCCGAACCGGGGAAGGTTTCGGCCGGAGCGCTGATTGATCAGCTCGGATTGCGTGGTTTACGAATTGGTACCGCGAGCATTTCGGAGAAACACGCCAACTTCATTCAGGCAGATGAAGGTGGCAAGGCAATCGACGTGGTGCGGTTGATGGCCGAGGTCAAGCTGCGGGTGCGCGAGGCGCATGGTTATCAGTTGCGTAGCGAGATCCGACTTCTTGGCTTTTCGCTTACCGGTGACGAGCGCCTCGACGCGTTGCTGACGAGCGAAGCCGACACGGATGTCGCCACGATTCGTCTGGAACAGGCGATCGATCGTGAATCGGCGGGCACGCGCGATGGGTCGATCCCCGTGGAAGCGCTCGAAAGTCAGCTCGCCGGATCGATCGCCCAGAGTGGGGTCGATCCGCTCGCACTTGCCGAATTGCAGCAGGTGTTCCTCGGTGATCAAACGGGTGAAGTGTCGATTCCCGACGACGGAGATGCTTCAGTGGTCGAGACGGACGCGGAGGTTGCCGAAGCCAAGCACGCTCTGGACGAATCTGTGTCGGAGCCAGCAGACCAACTCGAGGATGACTCGCTGGTTGCATCGAACGCGGTGTCCGGCACCGGATCGAGCGCGCGCATTGTGATCGTCGACGACGATCTCCGTCAGTCAACGGAAATCGACTTCCCTCAGGATTTGCAGGCGCAGTCGGTAAACGTTGCACCAACTTCACAGCGCGTGATCATCACCGACGACTCTCTCAACGAAGAAGGTGAATTGGTTTCGACGTTGGTCGATCGCAGTACGCCGAGTAGCTGGCGCATGTTGCTGCGTCGTGTAGTGAAGCGACCTGCAGTGCGCAACCGCCGCAAGACCGTCCTGTACTCCGTGTTGGGTTTGGCGGGAAGTCTTGTGTTCGTGTTGATCGTCTTGGCTTCTCCACTCGTCGCAGTGAGCAGAGTGGAAATCGAAGGCGTTACATACGCGGACAAGGCGTTGATCGATTCCGTGGCCGAGTCGATGATGGGAACGTCGGTGTTGACGGTGGATACGGATGCAGCGCAGCGTCGACTCGAATCAGATCCGTGGATCGGTGCGGTGCGTATACGCACCTATCTCCCGAATCGTGTGGTGATTGAGATCCGCGAGCGTCAACCTGCGGCATGGTTCGTAGGGGTGGACAATCGGGCGCGAGTCATCGATGTCGAGGGGCGAGTGCTGGCGGTGGTCGACGGGCGACCAACTAGGTACTTGTGGGTGGAAGGAACGGGACCCAATTTGGTTTCGGGGTCGATCGCCGACCCCTCGTATCGGGCTGCTGCCCAATTGGCCCTTTCATTACCGGCCGAACTCGAGCCCATCGTGGAAAAACTCGGTGTCTCGGGTGCAGGCGATGTGGTCATGACCCTGACCACGGGGACTCTCGTCAATTTCGGCCAACCCGTGGACATGCGCAACAAGTTGGTCAATGTGGTGGTCCTGGTGCGCCGCCAGGATCCCAACAAGATCCTGTCCATAGATGTCTCGGCTGGTACCCCCGTCGTGGAATCGAATTGAAGGCTCGAATTCGTGATGTACGGTGCAACGGATCAAATGTGCAAGGCTTAAGGCTCAACAAGACAGCCAATCGAGGGTCAACCTCAGGCGGTGGTCGAGGTTGATTTCCAAGGAGAGTGGACGATGACAGGTGGACCGCAGAACTTCCTCGCAGTGATCAAGGTGATCGGTGTGGGCGGCGCGGGCGTGAATGCCGTGAACAGGATGATCGACGCCGGCCTGAAGGGTGTCGAATTCGTGGCGGTGAACACCGACGCGCAGGCGCTGTTGATGAGCGACGCCGACTTCAAGATCGACATTGGTCGTGAGGTGACTCGTGGTCTTGGCGCAGGAAGCGATCCGGAAGTTGGACGTGAGGCGGCTGAAGCGAGCCGCGATGACATCGAAGAAATGATTGGTCAGTCTGACATGGTGTTCATCACGGCAGGCGAGGGCGGCGGTACTGGTACCGGCGCAGCTCCGGTCATCGCGGAGATTGCACGTCAGGCGGGAGCGCTGACGGTGGGAATCGTGACTCGTCCGTTCAATTTCGAAGGTCGTAAGCGCGCGCTGCAGGCTGAGAGTGGCATCGCGAAGCTGAAGGAGAAGGTCGACACGTTGATCGTCATCCCGAACGAGCGACTGCTGAGCATCGCCACCGACAAGACCAGCTTGCTGGATGCATTCAAGAAAGCTGATGAGGTCTTGTTGCAGGGAGTCTCTGGAATCACGGGCTTGATCACCACTCCTGGATTGATCAACACCGACTTTGCAGACGTCAAGACCGTGTTGAAGAGTGCCGGTACGGCATTGATGGGAATTGGTCGTGGCAATGGCGACAACAGGGCTCTCAGTGCGGCCAATGCGGCAATCAACTCGCCACTGCTCGAGTCGTCCATCGAAGGCGCGCGCGGCATCTTGTTGAACATCGCCGGTCCATCCGACATGGGCTTGTTCGAGGTCAATGCCGCTGCGGAAATCGTTCACGGTGTGGCCCATCCCGACGCCAACATCATCTTCGGCACGTCTATCGACGACGATCTCGAGGACGAGATGCGCGTGACCGTGATCGCCGCAGGTTTCGATCGCGTCGAGCACGTTCCTGTGCGTCGAGCCGATGGTCGTGGTGAACAGAAGCCGAGTCGGTTGAAGGAATTGTTCGGTGGTCCGGACGATCTCGGCGACGACGACCTCGATGTTCCGTCCTTCCTGAAGTAACTAGTCGCACGAGAACCGCTCGTGATCGACGAGTCGGTGGTTCGCGAGAACCTGCAGCGCATTCGTGAGCGAATCGCAAGCGCGGGTGGAACGAACGTCAAGGTCGTGGCAGTGACGAAGTCGCTTCCAGCTAGCGCATGGACGGTGGCAAGTGCCGTGGGCTGCGACGCGATTGGAGAAAACTACGCCCAGGAGATCACGTCGAAGTCGGTTGCTGTGGCTAACCATGTGCCGGTTCATTTCATCGGGCAGCTGCAGTCGAACAAGGTGCGCCACTTGACCGGTCTGGTTGATGTCTGGCAAACGGTCGATCGGGAGTCGTTGCTGCGAGAGATTGTCAAGCGCGCTGAGGGATTAGATTCGCCGCGGATCTTCGTGCAGGTGAATACCACGAATGAGCTGAACAAGGGCGGTTGCGAGCCACGGGAGGCGCGGCGGCTCGTAGAGCTCGCACGTAGTTTGGGATGTCGGGTGGACGGGGCGATGACCGTGGGGCCGACGAGTGCAGACGTGAAGGAGACTCGAGAGGCATTTGCGGTGTTGCGTGCCGTTGCGGACGATCTTGGACTCGTCGAGCGGTCCATGGGAATGACCGGTGACTTGGAAATTGCCGTCGAGGAGGGCTCGACGATGGTGCGCATCGGCACGGCCCTGTTTGGTCAACGCCCGTAGCGAGTCGGTGGACTAAGGTGACAGGGATGTCGATGTTCAGGCGAGCCATGGATTATTTGGGCCTGGGTCCGGATGACGCCTATGACGATTACGACGCCTCGGTGGCCGTCGAGCGGCCACAACGTGAACGCATGGGGCGTGAGCGCATGGGGCGTGAACCGATTCGTCGGACTCGACCAGAGCCGGAGCCGATCTACGACGATCAAGACGAATACGGCGACTACGCCGAGTACGAAGATCCGTCGATGCCGATGAGTCGAGCCTCACGTCGTGACGATTCGAGCGTCTCTGTCCGACCAAACGGTCGCCAGAGTTCGACGGTAAAACCTTTGGCTGCAATGTCGGTGGAGCCCGTCACGGTTCGACCGATCAAGTACGACGAAGCGCGCGACATCGCCGACCTGGTGAAGTCGGGGCGTCCGGTGTTGATGGATATCGGCACTGCCGAAGAACCCACTGCTCGTCGCTTGATCGACTTCGTCAGTGGCCTCGTATACGGGCTTGAGGGAACGTTGGAGAAGGTTTCTCCCGGCGTGTTCCTCATCAAGCCTCGAGGCGTACGCGTCGCACGCGGTTGACCGTGGCTCTCATCTGCTCGTTAATCAACCTGTACATCTTCGTGTTGTTCGTGCGCGTGGTTCTGTCGTGGTTTCCGATCAATCCCAACGGCCCGGTCGGCCAGGTTTCACGTCTCGTACATGCGGCCACCGATCCAGTGCTGGTGCCCGTGCGTCGGATGCTGCCGAACATGGGGCCACTCGATTTGTCGCCGATCGTGGTGTGGATCGTCTTGGGCATCATCGTGCCCACGCTGATCGGCTGCTGAGCGCACTCGTACACTGACGCCGTGAAATACCCCGCGGTCGACCCTCAGCCCGACGTTCCATCGATCGAGCGGGAGATTCTCGAGTTCTGGGAAAGCGACGGCACGTTTGCCGCATCGATTGCGCAACGTTCTGTAGCTGGTGCTGCCGACTTCGTTTTTTATGATGGGCCTCCATTCGCCAATGGATTGCCGCATTATGGACACCTGCTGACGGGGTTCGTGAAGGATGCCGTTCCGCGGTATCAGACCATGCGCGGAAAGCGGGTCGAGCGCCGGTTCGGATGGGATTGCCACGGATTGCCTGCGGAGGCCGAAGCTGAACGACAAATCGGCATCTCAGGTACGCAAGCGATCACCGACTTCGGCATTGCCAAGTTCAATGACCACTGTCGGACTTCTGTCCTCCAATACACGAGCGAGTGGGAGCGTTATGTCACCCGGCAGGCGCGCTGGGTGGACTTCGCCAACGACTACAAGACACTTGATTTGCCGTACATGGAGAGCGTCATGTGGGCATTCAAGACACTTTGGGACAAGGGATTGATTTACGAGGGTTTCCGTGTGTTGCCATATTCATGGGCGCTCGAAACTCCGTTGTCGAACACTGAGACGCGCATGGATGACGCCTATAAACAGGTGCAGGATCCTGCACTTACGGTGGCATTCGCTCTCGAAACGGGGGAGTCGATTCTCGCGTGGACCACCACGCCGTGGACATTGCCGAGCAATCTGGCGCTCGCCGTGGGGCCCGATGTCGAGTATGTACGCGTGGCGTCTGGTGGGAAGGTGTACATTCTTGCCGCTGCCCGCGTCGCGGCATACGCCAAGGAGCTCGGCGAGCACGAAGTGATTGGTTCAGTGCTGGGGACCGAGCTCGTTGGTCGGCGGTACCAACCGTTGTTTCCGTACTTTGCCGAACACGAAGGTGCATTCCGCGTGTTGGCGGGCGACTTCATTTCCACCGAAGATGGCACCGGCGTGGTGCACATGGCGCCTGGATTCGGCGAGGACGACCAACGGGTCTGTGCAGCGAACGGCATCGATCTCGTCGTGCCCGTGGATTCGCGAGGAAGGTTCACGAGCGAGATCTCGGATTACGTCGGCCAGCTTGTGTTCGAGGCGAATGCACCAATCATCAAGGCCTTGAAGGAACGGGGAGTCGTGCTGAGGCACGAAACTTACGATCACGCCTACCCCCACTGCTGGCGTACGGGCAAGCCGCTGATCTATCGCGCAGTGAGCTCTTGGTTCGTCAATGTGACCAAAGTGAAGGAGCGCATGCTCGCGCTCAATGAAGAGATTCGCTGGGTCCCCGATCACCTTCAGCACGGCAGTTTCGGCAAGTGGTTGGAGAATGCTCGCGACTGGACGATCAGTCGAAATCGATTCTGGGGCTCACCGATACCGGTGTGGAAGAGCGACGATCCGATTTATCCCCGTATCGACGTGTACGGAAGTATTGCTGAGTTGGAGCGTGACTTTGGCACGCAGGTACGCGATCTGCATCGACCAGAAGTGGACGATCTTGTGCGCCCCAACCCTGACGATCCGACCGGAAAGTCGATGATGCGTCGGGTGCCGGAAGTACTGGACTGCTGGTTCGAGAGTGGCTCGATGCCATTCGCCCAGGTGCACTATCCATTCGAGAATCAAGAGTGGTTCGACAGCCATTACCCCGGTGATTTCATCGTCGAGTACATCGGTCAGACGCGCGGATGGTTCTACACGTTGCACGTCTTGGCGACGGCCCTCTTCGATCGACCATCCTTTGCTACTTGTGTGAGTCACGGCATCGTGCTCGGCGACGATGGCCAAAAGATGTCGAAGAGTTTGCGCAACTACCCGGATCCGATGCGCGTCTTCGACACGTATGGCGCAGACGCCATGCGCTGGTACTTGTTGTCTTCCGCGATCCTTCGCGGCGCCGACTTCTCGGTAACGGAAGAGGGAATTCGGGACACGGTTCGCCAGGTCATTCTTCCTTTGTGGAACTCGTGGTACTTCCTCTCGCTGTACGCAAATGCGGAATCGAAGGTGGGTGGCAGTCGTTTTGACTCCACCAACGTTCTCGATCGCTATGCGTTTGCCAAACTTCACGATCTGGTCGATGAGTTGACCGGATCCATGGACGCCTATGACCTTTTTGGAGCATCGCAGCAGATACGTGGCTTCATCGATGTACTCACCAATTGGTACATCCGTCGAAGCAGGGATCGTTTCTGGGCGGGGGATCAAGAGGCAATCGACGCATTGCATTCGATACTCGAGGTGCTCACCCGACTTGCAGCGCCTCTTTTGCCACTCCTGACCGAGAAGATCTATCAAGGTTTGACGGGAAATCGCAGCGTGCACCTTGCCGACTGGCCGTCGTCATCCACCATTCCGGCCGATCCGCACTTGGTTCGTGCCATGGATGAAGTTCGCGAGGTGTGTTCTGCAACGCTCGGACTTCGCAAGTCAGCCGGACGTCGTGTGCGTTTGCCTTTGTCGCGTTTGACGGTGGCCTCTGAATTGGCGAATGACCTCACCGACTACGTCGAGATCATTCGTGACGAGGTGAACGTACGCGAGGTGGTCCTCAGCGCCGATGTAGAGGGTCTTGCCACACGCGAGCTGCACGTCGTACCGGCTGCGTTGGGCCCTCGATTGGGCAAGGACACCCAGCAAGTGATTGGTGCGGTGAAACGTGGTGACTGGGCGGTGACAGGAAGCACGGTTCGAGCCGGGAGTTTTGAATTGGTCGAAGGGGAGTTTGAGCTTCGGCTTTCCGCCAAGAACCTGGCTTCCGACTCGGTAGTCACCTCGACGCTTCCCGGTGGGGCGGGAATCGTGCTCTTGGACATCGACCTGACCCCCGAACTGATCGCCGAGGGGGTGGCGAGGGACGTGGTGCGTGCAGTGCAGCAGTCGCGCCGGGATGCAGGTCTTGCCGTTTCCGACCGAATTTCGCTCACACTCGGGCTGCCAGAGGCCATGGCCGAGCAAGTACGTCCGTTTATTTCGTATGTTGCTGCCGAAACCCTTGCCGAAAGCGTGTCAGAGATTGGCTTGGCGGAAGCACCGACAAACGCCGAAGTAGATGGGATGCCCATCCATGTCTCGGTCGAGCGACTACGGTGAGGCGCCAAGTTTTGGGAGGTCGAAATGGCAGGGTCGAATAGCGCCGCGGCGAAGAAGAAGATTGCCCAGAAAAAGGCGCTAGCAAAGAAGTTGGCTGCCAAGAAGAAGGCTGACGCGCAAAAGAAGGCTCTTGCCAAGAAGAAGCTTGAGGCGCAGAAGAAGTTGGCTGCCAAGAAGAAGGCTGACGCGCAGAAACTTGCCGCCAAGAAGAAGCTTGAGGCGCAGAAGAAGTTGGCTGCCAAGAAGAAAGCTGACGCGCAGAAAGCGGAAGCAAAGAAGCGTGCTCTGGCGAAGAAGGCGGCAGAGGCAGCCCGCCGACAGGCGCAGCGTGAGCGCGAGGCGGAACAGCGCCGCAAGGCCCAAGAGCGCAAACGTGAAATGGCCGCCAAGGCGAAGGCGAAATTGATCGAGGCCAAGGAAAAGGCCAAAGAGCGCGCGCGGATCGCTGCAGAACGAGCCGCGGCAAAGGCAGCAAAAGAAGCGGAGCGCATTGCGGCGCGCGAAGCAAAGGAGCGAGCGCGTCTTGAAGCAATTGCCGCAAAGGAAGCGGCACGTGAAGCTGAAATGCGTGCGCGCCGAAAGCCGGAACCACCACCGAAGCCGCCGATCGTCATGGGCGAGAAGATCGACGGGATTCAAACCACCAGCAAATTTGATTTCGATTTCTTGAGGGGTCAGCGTGAATTGCTGCAGGAAATGCGCGCACAGTTGACCACGCAAGCAAATCGTCTCGAAGATGAAGCCAATGCTCTCATCGAAGACGTTGAGATGGGCGATGTTCAGTTCGACGAGGAGGGCGGAGAGGGCGACACCATGGTGGTCGAGCGCGAGCGTGACCTCGTGTTGTCAGCTCAAGCACGTCACGAGGTAGAAGAGATCGATGCTGCGCTCGAAAGAATCAAGTCCGGTGAGTACGGCTATTCCATCCACAGTGGACTGCCGATTCCGCGTGAACGCTTGAAGGCAATTCCGTGGACACAGGAGTCGGTGCAAGAGCGTGTCGGGGGTCTGGCTCGTCGATGACGACCACCCCTCGGCGCGGAATTGCGCCGGCCACCTGGATCGCCATGCTCGTGGTCTTGCTCGTCGATCTCCTCACCAAAGAGTGGGCGTTGAATCGTCTTTCGGGCGGACGAACGATCGATGTGGTGTGGACCCTGCGGTTCAACCTGCACTTCAACACGGGGATTGCATTTTCTCAAATGACGGGTTTTGGTGAGTTTGTCGGTGTACTAGCGATCATCGTCGCTGCAGTCTTGTTGTGGTGGAGCCGTAAACAGGAATTGCCCATGGCGCTTACCGCAATTGGGCTGATCGTCGGTGGCGCACTCGGCAACGTGGTTGACAGGTTGTTTCGGGGTGAAGGTTGGATGCATGGCGCAGTCGTTGACTTCGTCGACTTCCAGTGGTTTCCGATCTTCAATGTTGCCGACATGGGTGTGACGGTGGGCGCATCGTTGCTGGTGCTGTCTTCGTTCAGGTCGGCGCGTTGACGATGCTGACCGAATCGATTCCAGCGTCATTGGCCGGAGAGCGTCTCGATCGTGTGGTGGCGCTGATCGCCGACGTGAGTCGTGCAGTTGCTGCAGCTCTCGTAGAGGCGGGCGGCGTGACGATGGACGGAAAAGTCGCCCAATCAGGCAAGGTGAAGGTGGTCGAAGGCCAGGAAATCGGGATCGATCCATCGCTCATTCCCACCCCTCAACTTCCATCTGCCGAACCCGATGTTCACATTGATGTCGTATACAGCGATGAAGACGTGATTGTCGTGGACAAGCCCGCTGGACTGATCGTGCATCCCGGTGCGGGGAATCCCCACGGAACTCTCATCAATGGGTTGCTTTGTGACTTCCCCGAGATTGCCAACGTGGGCGATCCGATGCGTCCGGGTGTCGTGCACCGACTTGATGCAGGAACCACTGGTTTGATGATGGTCGCCCGTACTCAACGGGCTTATGAGTCATTGGTCGAGATGCTGTCGCGCAGGGAAGTGGGACGCCGTTACGCGGCGTTGGTTTGGGGACATCCAGAACAACAGTCGGGAATCATCGACGCGCCAATTGGTCGCGATCACCGCGATCCCACGAAGATGGCGGTCGTCGTTGACGGCAAGCAGGCGCGAACCCGTTATGACGTGGTCACACGATTTGCCACTCCGCGACAAGTAGCGCTGGTGGGCTGCACGCTTGAAACCGGTCGAACACACCAGATTCGCGTGCACCTCGAGTCGATTGGCCATCCTGTCGTCGGCGATGCAACCTACGGTGGAGCGCGTAGCGCTCTGGCAGCCCCGCGACCGATGTTGCACGCCGAGCATCTGGAATTCGTGCATCCCGTTTCAGGCCGAACACTGTCTTTCGATGCTCCAATACCTGCCGATATGCGTGAGGTCATCGACCGCTGCAGTACCGACTAAATCTTGAGTTAACGGCCGGGGATCGTCTCAGTCGTGGAGTAGTTCAGGCCAGGGCGCATCGCCCTTGGCGGCATCGGCAATCTTTTGCAGTGTGTAGTCGGCGAGATGGTGTCGCATGTGCTCACCTGCAACATTCCAGATGGCGAGAAGTACGCAGTGTCCCTCGTGGTCGCAGGCGCCGTCCTGATGGGGTTGACCAAAGTCGCCCAGGCTGATCGGGCCGTCTGCTGCAGAGATGATCTCCGAGAGCAAGATTTCATTGGCGGGACGCGCGAGCACATAGCCACCGCCGACTCCACGCTTCGACCTGACGAGTCCGGCGCCTTTCAACACCAGCAAAATCTGTTCGAGATATGGCTGGGGCAACCCGGTGCGTTGGGCGATGTCTTTGACGGACGTCGGTCCCGGTTCGCCGGAGTGCATCGCCAAGGAGAGCAACGCGCGACACGCATAGTCGCCTCGAGTCGAAACACGCACGCTTGTAGTGTAGAACCGTGCCCGAGCCACGAATCCCGAATTACTCGGGAGCGTGCACGACAAACATCATTCCTGCGTTGCTGGGGCCAACGACTACCGAAGTCGTCCCAAGTTGGATGCCATCGGCAGTGTGCGGAGCGCGCCAGGTCGTGGTGCTCGTGCTCGATGGACTTGGATGGCACCAGTTGCAGGAGCGACAGGCCCTGGCTCCAACGCTGTGCTCGGGCGAGGGTTCGAGTATCACCACCGTTGCTCCCACCACCACGGTGACCGCTCTGACTTCGATCACCACAGGTCTCAGCCCGGGTGAACACGGAATGATGGGCTACCGGATGGACATGGGTCGTCGGGTGGTGCAGATGCTGCGCTGGGCGGACGAGCGCGGCGACGTCCGGGCGACATTCGAGCCATCGATGGTGCAACCAACGCCGCCATTCCTTGGTGCGTCGGTGCCGATTCTGAGCAAGGCCGAATTGGAGGGAACTGCGTTCACCGAGGCTCACTTGCGAGGCGGCAAACCGCTCGGTTGGCGGGTGTCTTCAAGTCTTCCTGTTCAAATCGGCGAATTGTTGGAGGGTGGCGCGCCTTTCGTCTATGCCTACTACGACGGCATCGACAAGGTTGCTCATGAACGCGGCTTTGGTGCGTATTACGACGCTGAACTTGCCTACGTCGATGGTCTCGTCGCGCGGATTGTCCAACGACTGCTTCCCGGTTCCGTGCTCTTGATCACTGCGGATCACGGACAAGTGAGTGTGGGGGACAACACCATACGACTGGATGATCGCTTGATGAACCATGTCGACTACCTCTCTGGTGAAGGCCGCTTTCGGTGGTTGCATGTGCGTCGAGGAGGCGAAATGGAGGCCAGCAAGATGGCACGTGATCTGTACAGTGACCGCGCTTGGGTGCTCACTCGCGACGAGATGGTTGAGTCGGGTTGGTTCGGTCCTCGGGTGACGGATACCGCACGGAAACGTCTCGGCGACGTGGCACTCGTCCCATTTGCCGACGTGAGCTTCGATGATCCTGCCGATCACGGTTCATTTGCCTTGGTTTGTCGCCACGGCTCGATGACCAGTGCGGAAATTGATGTCCCGCTCTTGGCATGGCGTCAAAACTGATGCGAGACTGCACACGTGCAAGAACCGATCGAACGCCCCATTGTTTCTGACCCCTCGGTGACGGAAACCGAGAACGTGCAGTCGTTGGGAGTTGGCGAGGTGTTGGATGCACAAGTGCCCGGCGAGGAGACGGTGACTGAACCCGCAAAGGTGATGCGTATCGGTTCGATGATCAAACAACTCCTCGACGAAGTGCACTCGAGCAACTTGGATTCGCCGAGTCGGGAACGACTTGCCGAGATCTACGAACGAAGCATTGCCGAATTGGTGACTGCGCTGTCGCCCGATCTCTCCGAGGAATTGAGGTCACTGACCTTGCCTTTCCGCGAGGGCGCCGTACCCACGGACTCTGAACTGCGGGTGGCAAAGGCTCAATTGGTGGGGTGGCTCGAAGGTCTATTCCACGGAATCCAAGCAACCCTGTTCGCTCAACAGATTGCAGCCCGCCAGCAGCTCGAACAGATGCGTCAGTTGCCGGGAGCAGTGCCGCCAGCGCAGGCGGATCGCCCCGGCACGTATCTCTAATCCAGACTCGTACCCCGTCACTCCCGCCGTTTCTCCTCTGATGCGATACCCGACTGGTACTCTCGGGCGGCTTACCACTAGATCCTGATCGGGTTCCTAGTTGGTGATCTGACAAGCGGATCGGTAAATCTCGAAAGGAGTTGGTGTGGGCGATTCATTCACCCACCTGCACGTTCACACCGAATACTCCATGCTCGATGGGGCGTCGAGGCTGAATGAACTCGTTGCCCGGGCGGTAGCGGACGGTCAGCCAGCTCTCGGGATCACGGATCACGGGAACATGTACGGAGTGCTCGAGTTTTACAAGGAGTGCACCGCCGCCGGGATCAAGCCGATCATTGGCACCGAGGCTTACATGGCCCACGAACACCGTTCGGAACGGCCCTCGCGGCGCGGACGCGTCGACGACACGGGTGGCGAGACAGAGGGCGGTGGCAAGTTGTACTACCACCTCACCTTGTTGGCGGAGAATGAAACCGGCTACCGCAATCTGATCCAGCTCTCGAGTCGGGCGTTTCTCGAGGGGTACTACTACCAGCCGCGAATGGACTGGGAATTGCTGGAGCGACACGCCAAAGGGGTGATCGCCACGAGCGGGTGTCTCGGTGGTCATGTGCTCCAAAGACTGATGAAGGGTGATGTGGATGGCGCGACGAAGGTTGCTGCGCGGATGCAGGACATCTTCGGTAAGGACAACTTCTTCATCGAGATGCAAGATCACGGTCTCGCGGATCAGCGGCGCACCAATCCGATGCTTGTCGACATGGCCAAGGCAATCGGCGCGCCGTTATTGGCAACGAACGACACCCATTACACGCATCGTGAGGATCACGAATCGCACGACGCACTGCTCTGCGTACAGACGGGGAGCACCATCAGTGATCCCAATCGATTCAAGTTCGAGGGAACCGAGCACTACCTCAAATCAGCGCAGGAAATGAGATGGTTGTTCCGCGACTTTCCCGAGGCCTGCAACAACTCGTTGTGGATTGCCGAGCGCGCCGATGTCAAGATCGAGTTCGGCAATTCCGTCTTGCCTCACTTTCCGATTCCCGAGGGTTTTGCCAACGACACGGAGTATCTCAAGCATCTGACGATGGAGGGTGCCAAGCGGCGGTGGGGTAGCGCGCTGCCGCCGGTAACGGTTGATCGCCTCGCCTACGAGCTGAAGGTAATTGCTGACATGGGGTTTAGCTCATACTTCTTAATTGTTTGGGACCTCATTCGTTACGCGCGCGAGCACGGCATTCGCGTTGGTCCCGGTCGAGGCTCGGCAGCTGGATGCGCGGTCGCCTATTGCCTGCGCATCACCGACCTCGATCCGATTCGGTACGACCTCATCTTCGAGCGCTTTCTTAACCCCAGCCGTATCTCGATGCCCGACATCGACATGGACTTCGACTCGCGTTATCGGGATCAGATGATCCGCTATGCCTCAGATCGATATGGCCGTGATCGAGTCGCGCAGATCATCACCTTTGGCACGATCAAGGCACGCAACGCCGTTCGCGATGCTGCGCGCGTGCTCGGTTACCCGTACGCAGTGGGCGACAAGATCGCCAAGCTGATGCCACCGCTCGTCATGGGTCGCGATACGCCATTGCGCTATTGCTTCGAACTCGACGAGCGGCACAAGGCGGGCTACGCGGCGGCCGCCGACCTTCGCTCGCTGTGCGATGAAGATCCGGATGTCAAGCGAATCGTCGACGTGGCGCGTGGTCTCGAGGGACTTAAGCGTTCGGTCGGCATCCACGCTGCCGCGGTGGTGATAACTAAGGAACCACTCACCGAGTACCTGCCCATTCAGCGAAAACCTGAACAGGGTCAAGATCCTGACCAGGCTCCCGTGGTGACTCAATTCGAAATGCACGGAGTGGAGGACCTCGGACTCCTCAAGATGGACATCCTCGGATTGCGCAATCTCGATGTGATCACGGACGCCAACAACATGATTCGTGAACTGCGTAATCCCGATTTCGATATTGACGCCATCCCCCTCGACGATGACCAGACCTACGAGCTGCTCAGTCGAGGAGACACCATCGGAGTGTTCCAGTTGGAATCCTCGCCGATGAGGGCACTGCTCCGTTCCTTGGCGCCCGACAAATTCGAGGACGTGGCCGCGGTGTTGGCTCTATACCGACCTGGTCCGATGAGTGCCAACATGCACAACGACTTTGCCGACTACAAAAACGGTCGTAAAGCAAAGCATTATTTTCACGACGATGCGCAAGACGTGCTTGGCGATACCTATGGACTGATGGTGTACCAGGAGAGCCTGATGCGTGTGGCTCAGAAATTTGCCGGGTACTCGTTGGCTGAAGCCGACAACCTGCGCAAGGCCTGCGGCAAGAAGATCAAGGCATTGATGGAGGAGCAACAAGACCTCTTCGTCAACGGTTGCGAGACCACGGGATATGGCCGCGATTTGGGGGAGGAGTTGTTCGCCGTCATCGTCAAGTTCGCCGACTACGCGTTTGCCAAGAGTCACGCGTATGGCTACGGGTTGATCTCCTACCAAACAGCCTTCTTGAAGGCTCACTATCCGGTGGAGTATCTCGCCTGTTTGTTGACGAGCGTCAAGACGAACTACGAGAAGGCCGCGGTGTATCTCGCCGATGCGCGGGCGAGCAATATCAAGGTGCGAACCCCCGACATCAACGAATCCGGTGTCGACTTCGAGTCGCGCGAAGGGGAAAGAAACCGCGAGATCGCATTTGGGCTCTCCGCAATTCGCAACGTTGGCGAAGGTCTCGTGAACCTGATCGTGGACGAGCGGAGAGAGCATGGTTCGTTCAGTTCGTTCTACGACTTCTGCGAACGAGTACCGGAGCAAGCACTTAACAAGCGCACGGTGGAGTCACTCATCAAAGCCGGCGCATTCGACAAATTGGGGCACCCTCGCAAGGGATTGCTGATGGTGTATGAAGCGATCATCGATTCGACGATTAACCGACGTCGCGAACGAGACCAAGGCGTGATGAGCCTGTTCGGCGAGCTGGACGAGCAGGAAGTCGGTTTTGGGGGTCGGATGGAGATTCCCGAACTGCAGTTCGATAAGACGGAACAACTGCGCTTCGAAAAAGAGATGCTTGGTCTCTACGTTTCAGATCATCCTTTGATGGGCATCGAGGGAGCACTGAGACGACGGGTGGATTGCTCCATTCCGGAGGCGATGGATCGAGAAGATGGCGCTTTCGTTCTCATCGGTGGCTTGATCAACGGCCTTACGCGTCGGTGGACGAAGAAAGGCGACCAAATGGCCACGTTCGTGCTCGAGGACTTGCAGGGAACGGTGGAAGTCACCGTGTTCCCGAAGACACTGCAAAAGTACGGGCACCAACTGGCCGACGACCTGCTGGTTGGAGTACGTGGACGTATCGATAAGCGTGAAGACTCTCGCGAGGGGTTGATGGCCATGGAGATCACCGTGCTCGAAGGTCTGCGCGCCTTCGATGAATCGCTGCACATTCGCTTGGCGACGCACGCCTTGACCGAAACGACGATCGAGAATCTAAAGGTCTTGTTGCTGGAGCATGCCGGGAACTCTCCCGTGTTCGTTCACCTCGGCGATGACAAGGCCGTTCGGTTGGGGTCCGAGTTCAACGTCAACCTCGACAAAGTGATGGGCCCGTTACGGGTCGCCTTTGGCGATGCGGCATACATTCAGTGAGCCCTTCGCTAGGCACTTGATCAGGCCGTCGCAAATCGGCAAATTTGCTGGCACACTTAATACTTATGTCAGTCGAGGTGGTGACTCGCGATAGTTCGTCGCTCACCGATACCGAATTGGACGACCTTGCCGCAATGGGCGGCGCATTCGGGATTGGTGCAATTTCCAAGGCCAAGGAAGATTGGGTGTTGTTTACCGTCGCCACGATCAACGGCAAGATCAATGGATTCACGTTCTCCACTTTGGAGCGAATTGGTGGAACCCCCTGCGTATTGCTCGGCATGATGAGCGTGAAGCGATCTGCGAAGCGAGATGCGGTCCTCAAAGGTTTGATGACCGAGGCCTACCACCGTGCACTGATGGCTTTTCCCGATGAGGATGTGGTGGTCGGTTCACGTTTCGCATTGGTCGATGGTCTCGAGGCATTCAAATCGGTGTCTGACATGATCCCTCGTCCCGGCCATCGTGCAGTAGGCGAAGAGCGAGCCTGGGGTAAGCGACTCGCGCGACGGTTCGGAGTTGATTCGTCATATGACGAGCAGAGTTTCGTCGTCAAGTCGAATGGTCAGAGTGGTTTCCTCGATCATGAATCAGCGAAGGCGGACAAGATCACGAAGGAGTTCGGCGAGCTTTTCAAGTCTGTGCCAAAGACCAAGGGTGGTGTGTTGATCGTCCACGGTTGGACGATGGCCGAATCGCTGGCCAAGCTCGGCCGTATCAAGTAGTCCCTTGAACGTCGCCGACGCGGTGCGCGCTCGGCGGATGACGCGATCGTTTTCTTCCGAGCCGATCGAACCAGAAGTCATTGACGATTTGTTGGACCTCGCGACTCGTGCTCCCTCGGCGGGCAAGTCGCAAGGATGGCACTTCGTCGTGCTGGAGGGAGAACAGACGAGAAATTTTTGGGATGCCACGCTCGACGTCGACAAGCGCCGAACATTTGCCTGGCCACGACTGCTCGATGCTCCCGTGATCGTGCTGCCATTTGCCGATCCGGGTCAGTATCTCGAGCGTTACTCACAAAATGACAAGGCGGCTACGGGATTGGGCGAATCGATCGAAAACTGGCCCGCTCCCTATTGGACGATCGACACGTCGTTTGCGGTGATGACCTTGCTGCTCGCCGCCACCGAACGCGGTCTCGGTGCACTGTTCTTTGGTGTGTTCAACGGAGAAGTTCGGGTGCGTGAAATGGTGCACGCGCCGGACGGAGTGCAATTGCTTGGAGCAATCGCGCTTGGTCGACCGCTCGAGACCGACCGTGTTGGCCGAAGCGCTGGACGCCCGCGCAAGTTCACCGACGTGGTGCACCGTGGCACCTGGTGAACCCTCGGTTAGCCGCTGAGCGCCGAGCGCAGAGTGTCGACCAACGACTGCGGATCGCTGCTCGGGGCCAGGCACGACCACTCCCGACACACGTAGGCGAGCCCTTCCTTTCGCTCCTGCCAGATCGGTGAGTCGTATCGCTCGCCCCACGCCATAACCGTTGTGGGCAACCATCTCCCGCGAAGCGCATCGACGAGATCCGGCCGTTCGCCGCACACCACGACTTCGGAAACGCCGACATGCACCAAGTGCGCGGCGCACAGCAGATTGCCGAAGGCAGTTGGTGCGCTGGGCACGATGCCACCAAGTAGTCGAAGTATGGCGATTGCACGCTCCCTGAAGTCTGAGCGACCCGTGAGACTTGCTAAGCGCAGGAGCCCTAGTGCGGCCGTCGAGTTGGCGGACGGTGTGGCGTTGTCCATGATGTCTTTCTGGCGTACGACAAGCTGTTCGCCCGAAGAGTGGTTGGTGAAAAATCCACCGTTTTTTTCGTCCCAATAACCGGCGATCAATTGGTCGGCAACGGAAATCGCTTCGTCGATCCATCTACGTTCTCCGGTTGCCTCGCCGAGACGAGTGAATCCATCCAGCAGTTGCGCCAAGTCCTGCGCCAAGGCGTGGTGACGTGCTTGCGGTGTGCCGTCTGCTTGCCAGCTGCGACACCACGATTGATCAGATCCGCGCAATCGCGAGACCAGGAATTCTCCATTGCGTCGTGCTGCTGCCAGCCAGTCTGGGCGATTGAGTACGAATGCTGCTTCGGCCAGCGTGGCCAACATCATCCCGTTCCATTCCGCGAGCACCTTGTCGTCGAGTCCAGGGCGAGCGCGACGTTCGCGATACGTGCGAAGGGCGGTTCGCGCTTGGTCAATTTCTGGTGATCGGGCAAACGATCCGCGACGATGTAGTCGTGTCGGAATGTTTTTGCCCTCGAAGTTTCCTTCTTCGCTGAAGCCCCACCATTCGACGGCCACTTCGAACAATTCGGCGGGCAAAGCAGTGCGAACATCATCAAGGGTGAAGACATAGAAGTGACCCTCGTGGGAGTGACCATGTTCGTCGAGTGAGTCTGCGTCTTCTGCACAAAAGAAGCCGCCATCGGGATGTGTCAAAGTCTCGAGGACGTAGTCAATGGTCTCCTCGACGATCTGAACCCACGACGGTTCTCTGAGAGCAAGTGCACCATGGAGGTATGCACGGGCGATGAGCGCCTGGTCATAGAGCATTTTTTCGAAGTGGGGAACCAACCACTTTTCATCCACGCTGTAACGGGCGAAGCCACCGCCGAGGTGGTCGTACATTCCTCCCGATGCCATCGCATCGAGTGTCGTTCGCACCGCCGAACTGATCTCGGGCGACTCGCTGTCCATGAATTGGCGCAACAGCACTTCGATGTTCATCGTGTTCGGGAATTTGGGTGCTCCTCCGAAGCCGCCCCACTTGGCGTCGTGGTTGGTGATGAGTTGTTTGATGGCCAGATCGAACGTGTCGATCGAGATCGTCTCGTCTCGAGGGGTGATGGCTGCCGTACGCGAAAGGATTTCCATGAGAGCGTCGGCGTTCTCGTCAATTTCGTTGCGACGTGACCGCCAGGCATCGTCGATGGCTCGCATCAGCTGGATGAAAGTGGGCTTCTGGTAGTACGTGCCGCCGTAGAACGGTTTTCCGGATGGGGAGAGGAATACGGTCATTGGCCATCCACCTCGTCCCGTCATGGCCTGGACTGCATCCATGTAGATGGCATCGACGTCGGGTCGTTCCTCGCGGTCGACCTTGACGTTGACGAAGAGCTCGTTCATGATCGCAGCAGTTTCATCGTCCTCGAACGACTCGTGTGCCATCACGTGGCACCAGTGACAAGCCGAGTAGCCAACGGACAACAAGATGGGCACGTTGCGGCGTGTCGCTTCGGCAAATGCCTCGTCTCCCCACGGGTGCCAATCCACCGGGTTATCCCGATGTTGGCGGAGATAGGGGCTGGTCTGGTCAGCGAGTCGATTTGTCATCGCTCAACCGGCGGGTGACACCGCGATGTTGGCTAAGAAGTTCATCGCAGGAAACGGCGAGCGCGCCGCAACGCGAACCCGGACCACACAGTTGTCGGGAACGGGAGATGCGATCAACGCATCACGGGTCAAGGTGCACGAACCGCTCACGAGCTGCAAGGTTGTGCGACCTTTGGCGGGGCCGCCGAGAAGACTCGTCGTCTTGGTGCTGGAGGCAACGGACACGTTGTTGACGACGAGCCACTTCGCCATAATTCTCGGAGTCGTGGCAGAGAACTGCGGCGTTGACTGCTGCGGCGTGGTGATGGCGACACGAATGAAGGTGCCGGCATCGCGCGTCTTGGTGCGGTATTGGGTCGCCACGGCATTGGCAATGGCGGCGCAATTGGCGGGACGCTTCGTGGCGGTCGTGCCTGGTTTCGTGCAGCGATACCACTGCACCTTCACCTCCGGCCGAGCCATCACGGTGAGGTCTTCGTTCAACCGACCAAGTGCCGCGATGACGGGTTGGCTCGAGTCGGGAAACAAAGCGGCTAGTTGGGCGAAGGCGGCAGGAAGGTTGAGTAGACCAAAACCGGTCTGATCATCGCGACCCGGTGTGCCGATATCGGTGGCTGACTGCAGCAGGATGTCGCGCGCCTGACCTGCGGTGAGTGTTGGCTGTGCTGCGAAGAGCAATGCAGCTGCACCACTCACGAAGGCCGCAGCCATCGATGAGCCTGTGCTCAACCCATAGTTGCCGAGCGCTGTGGAAAGAATGCCGACGCCGGGCGCGGCAATGTCGATGTAGGAACCAACCTGTGACTTCGCGCCAGGAACGTTGTTTTGGTCGACAAAGGAGACAGCGATCGTTTGATCGAACGCTGCGGGCCATTTGGGTGCTGCCGTTGGTCCATCGTTGCCCGCGGCAGCAACCACAAGTGAGCCTTTGCTTGTGGCATAGGTGATCGCCTCGGACAACGGCGCCGACTCTTGATCTCCGCCCAAGGAGAGATTGATCACGCGCGCCCCCATGTCGGCTGCCATGCGCACACCCGCCACGACATCGCCCGAACGGCCGCGGCCGTCGGGTCCAAGAACTCGGATGGGCAGCACTCGCGACTCTGGTGCAACACCTGCGATTCCGGCGCCGTTGTTTGCCACTGCAGAGATGATTCCCGCGACGTGCGTTCCGTGTCCCTGGGTGTCGACGTCCGGCGCTCCGGGTTCGTTGACGCCTCCGAACAAATTGATTCCTTGAGATATGTTCGCGTCAAGGTCAGGGTGCGGTCCGCTCCCGCTGTCGATCACGGCAACTGTGACGCTGGCACCCCGCGTGATTGCCCACGCTTGCTCTGCTCCAATCTTGGTGAGTCCCCATTGTTGGGAATACAGCGGGTCATTGACGGTTGCCGCGGCAACGGAGCTGGGCTGGAGAAGTGCGCCGAAGAGCACACCACACGTCGCTATGAAGAGGGAACGGGAGTAACAACGCACGAGACCGTTCTACACACCGACGGCGTGGAAACCGCCGTCGACATGGACAATCTCGCCTGTCGTCGCGGGAAACCAGTCGGAGAGCAGAGCGACGCACGCCTTGGCCACAGGTGCACTGTCCAAGATGTTCCAACCAAGTGGTGCGCGTTGTGACCAAATGTCCTCAAATTGGGCGAAACTCGGAATTGACTTGGCTGCCATCGTGCGGATCGGTCCTGCCGCCACCAAGTTGCAGCGCACGCCCTTGGCTCCGAGTTCTCGCGCGAGATAGCGATTGGTCGCTTCGAGGGCGGCCTTGGCCACGCCCATCCAGTTGTACGCAGGCCACGCCACCGTGTTGTCGAAGTCGAGACCGACGAAACTGCCACCATTCGTCATCAAGGGAACGAATGCGGCAGCAAGAGTCTTCAGTGAGAAAGCTGAAATCTCCATCGCCACGGCAACGTCTGGCCACGGAGCTGCCATCAAGTCGTCCCCAAGGCACGAGGCCGGTGCAAATCCGATCGAGTGCAACACGCCATCCACGCGACCGAGGTGGGTCTTGGCTGCTTCACGTGCCGCCTCGACATGTTCGGCAATCGTGACGTCAAACTCGATGACTTCAACTGCTTGGTCAAGTTTGCGCGCGGTGCGTTCGGTGATCGACAGCCCCCGACCTGCTCCCGTGAGGATGATCCTCGCGCCCTCGCGTTGGGCGAGCTGAGCCACTCCGAAGGCAAGGGAGGCGTCGGTAAGGACACCAGTGATTACGAGGTTCTTGCCGGCGAGGATTCCTGAGGACGACATCTACCTAGACGGTAGTTGCCCTCGGGGGAATGTGTGAGACTTGGGCGATGCGCATCGGGATCATGGGTGGGACTGGTCCCGCCGGTAGCGGACTGGGTTTGCGTTTGAATGTTGCCGGTCACGAAGTTGTGATCGGCTCGCGATCGCGGGAGAAATCGGAGCACGCGGTTGCCGAGCTCGTCGCAGCGTGGCCAAAGCATCGAATAACGATTGAGGCGGGCGACAATCTCGCCGCCGCCCAGTGCGATCTTGTCGTCGTCGCCACGCCCTGGGATTCAATTGCCACATTGGTCGGCGAACATGCCGAGGCGCTTCGCGGAAAGGTCGTGGTGACCATGGCCAACGCGCTGATCCGTGTCGGCAAAGAATTTCAACCGCTCGTGCCGCCGCGCGGGAGCATTGCGGCGCACGTGCAAGCGGCCATTCCCGCAAGCCGGGTGGTGGCAGCAATGCAGCACATCCCGGCCAAGGAGTTGGGGAATCTCGAACATCATGTCGACAGCGACGTCTTGATTTGTTCCGATTTTCCCGATGCGATCGAGACAGTGAGTGACATCGTTGCCAAGATCCCCGGTTGTCGACCCCTGAACACTGGCGGGTTGTCCAATGCGCTCGCCCTAGAAGCGTTCACCGCCGTGCTGTTGCAGTTGAACGTGCGATACAAGACGCGGGTGGCACCGCGTCTCACCGGGATTCCGTCCAACGACCCGGTGACCGGGCGTTCGATGGAGCTCCCATCTTGATGCGGCTATTCGACACATCACGTCAGGAGATAGTGCCGTTCGAGTGTGGTGAGACCGTCTTGATGTACACGTGCGGTATCACTCCGTACGACGCGACCCATCTCGGTCACGCGTTCACCTTCATTCAGTACGACGTCCTGCAGCGCAGATTGATCGATGCAGGTCATTTTGTGAAGTGCGTCCGCAACGTCACCGATGTAGACGACCCGCTGTTTGCCAAGGCTCGAGAGCTCGGAGTCCACTATTTGGATCTTGCGGCTCGGGAAGAAGCGCGATTCGAAGGGGACATGAAGGCGCTCAATGCGTTACCCGTGCACAGCACGCCTCGTGCATCTTCGGCCATTCCGGACATTCGTGGATTCATTGGCATGGTCATCGATAGGGGATTTGCCTACGAGGCGGGTGGGTCGGTGTACTTCGACGTGGAGAAGTTCCCTTTATTCGGATCAATCTCGCACTATTCGCGGGATGAAATGATTGCTCTCGCCAAGGAGCGAGGTGGCAACGTCGAAGATCCGAACAAGAGGAATCCTCTCGACTTCGTGTTGTGGCACCCGTCAGCGGCAGATGAACCGACCTGGGACACGATGTGGGGACCGGGTCGTCCCGGTTGGCACATCGAGTGCTCAGCACTTGCTCTCCGCGAGCTTGGCACCACGATCGACTTGCACGGTGGAGGGAGCGACCTGATCTTCCCACATCACGAATGCGAGCGTGCTCAGTCCGAGGCCGCCACGGGTGTTCCGTTCGTACGCCACTGGATGCACGTCGCCATGGTCTACATGGACGGACACAAAATGTCGAAGAGTCGAGGCAACTTGGTGTTCGTCGACAAGTTGCGCGAGTCTCATGACCCACGTGCGATCCGGCTCGGCCTGATTGAGCATCACTACCGCCATGAGTGGGAGTGGTCGACAGATTTGATGCCGCGCAACGAGCATCGACTCATGGCGTGGAGTGATTCGCTTGTCAAACCTGAAGACGACAAGGTTCTCGACGATGTGCGGGCGGCACTGGACGATGACCTCGACACACCGGCAGCAGTGGCGACGCTCGACAGCGCGGCAACGAACGGGTTTTCCGTGCGTGCGGGGGCGGCGTTGCTCGGCGTGTCGTTGTAGTGCCGATGAACTCAGCTCGGCGTGATTGCCGAGCCTTAGACTTGAGCGCGTGAGCGACTCGAGCACCATCGAAGTTCGCCTGCCAGACGGCAGTTCGCGGTCTCTTCCCGAAGGCGCCACGGCGCTCGATCTGGCTAAGTCGATCGGCTCTCGGTTGGCTAAGGCAGCGGTGGCTGCCGTGGTGAACGGGGATGAGCGCGATCTCGGTTCACCGCTCAGTAACGGTGCGACGGTGAGCATCCTGACGAATGACAGCGATGAAGGTCGTCATGTCTTGCGCCATTCCACGGCACATGTGCTTGCGCAGGCGGTTGTGTCGTTGTTCCCTGGTGCAAAGTTCACGATCGGACCGGCAATCGAAGACGGCTTTTACTACGACTTTGATCTTCCTGGAGGTCGAACCTTCAGTGACGACGATTTGCAGCGAATCGAAGAAGAGATGCGTCGCATCGTGACGGCTGATCAACCTTTCGTGCGCCACGAAGTGTCGGTTGCCGATGCATTGAAGATGTTCTCGGATCAACCGTACAAGTGCGAGATCATCGAGCGTGTCACAAGCGGTTCTGCGGACGGTAGCGATGCCGGCGAGGTGGGTAGTGGCAATTCGGTCAGCGTGTATCGCAACTCTGATTCGTTCGTCGACTTGTGTCGCGGGCCACATGTTCCTTCGACGTCGCGTCTTGGCCACTTTGCACTGATGAAGGTGGCCGGCGCGTATTGGCGCGGCAATGAAAAAGGTCCGATGCTCCAGCGCGTTTATGGCACCGCATGGGAGTCGAAGGCTGCACTCGAGGAGCATCTCCATCGCCTCGCCGAGGCGGAGAAGCGCGATCATCGTCGTTTGGCGGTCGAGATGGATCTGTTGTCTTTTCCGAGCGAACTCGGTGGGGGTCTGGCAGTGTGGCATCCAAAGGGTGCCATCGTGCGCAAGTTGATGGAGGACTACAGCCGTCAGCGTCATGCCGACGGCGGTTACCAGTTCGTATATACGCCCCACCTGGCGAACGAAAAACTCTTTGCCACCTCTGGTCACCTCGACTTCTACAAAGACGGCATGTATCCGCCGATGGAGATGGACAACGGCACGTACTACCCGAAGCCGATGAACTGTCCGATGCACTGCCTGATCTTTAAGGAGCGTCAGCGCAGTTATCGCGAGCTTCCGCTCCGACTGTTCGAATTGGGCACGGTTTACCGCTACGAGCGTGCAGGAACCCTGCATGGGTTGTTGCGTATTCGTGGTTTCACCCAAGACGACAGTCACATCTATTGCACCGAAGAACAGCTCACCGACGAAATCACTTCGTTGCTCGATTTCGTGATGTCGGTGCTGCGCAAGTTTGGTTTCGAGGAGTTCGAGTTCAACCTCTCGACGCGCGATCCCGACAAGAGTGTCGGGTCAACCGAGATTTGGGAGAAGGCAACCGAAGCGCTCCGCACGGCGATGGATCGCCACGGAGTGGCGTACAAGGTCAAAGAGGGCGATGCCGCCTTCTATGGACCGAAGATCGACATCGATGTGCGGGACGCCATCGGACGCAAGTGGCAATTGAGCACCATCCAGTGCGACTTCAACCTGCCCGAGCGTTTCCAACTCGAATACATCGGCACCGACAACGCCCGTCATCGACCGATCATGTTGCATCGCGCGCTGTTCGGTTCGGTCGAACGATTCTTTGGTGTCCTCCTCGAGCACTATGGCGGTTCGTTCCCGGCATGGCTCGCGCCAATCCAGGCGCGTGTGCTCCCGGTGACGACGGCCCACGAAGACCATGCTGCGCAAGTAGCGGCGCGACTGCGTGCGCGGGGTTTCCGCACCGATCTCGTAGCGGCCGACGAACAATTGGGTAAGCGAATCCGCAACGCCAAAGTGGAACGAATTCCCTACGTGCTCGTGGTCGGTGATGAAGACGTAGCGGCCGACACCGTGGGTGTGAACCCGCGTGGTGGTGACGTGCGGCGCGGTGTGACGGTTGACTCGTTCATCGCGGAACTCGAAGCCGCAGTCGAAGGCACCTGATGCTCGAGCACCTCTGGAATGGTTGGCGTGCGGAGTACGTGCAGCGCGACTCCAAGAAGATGAACGGGTCGAAGTCGATCTTCACACAGATTCTCGAATCGGGGATGTCGGATCACGAGTCGTACATCGTCCATCGCGGAACCACGTGCTTCGTGATCCTCAACGCCTTTCCCTATTCGCCGGGTCACATGCTCGTCCTTCCTTATCGTGAGGTGGGTGACCTGGAATTGCTTTCCGATCAGGAGCGCGAGGAGATTTGGGTGTTGGTGAAGGATGCCGTGCGCGTCCTCAAGGCGGAGTATTCGCCGCAGGGCGTCAATGTCGGAATCAACATGGGGGCCTCGGCGGGAGGCAGCGTCTCGCAGCATCTGCACGTGCACGTGTTGCCTCGGTGGGGAGGCGACACCAACTTCATGGTCACCGTGGCCAACACCAAGATCCTCCCCGAGTCGCTTCAGGTGAGCGCGGATCGACTGCGGGCACGTTTCGTCGAGATGGTGGGTGGGTAGGCATGTCAGACGAGATTCGTGACCAACTTCCCGATGATCTGAATGTTTCTGAGTTCGTCGGCCCCTATCAGTTCCCTGACAACAGCCGACGGCGAATTCCTGCGCTCCTGTATCTGGTGATCGCGGCTTCGTGTCTCGTGGCGTGGTTCGTGCTCGGTCGCTCACAAGTTGACAACTCGGGGTACGTGAACGATGGTTTTCTCTTCGTTGCGGTGTTGCTTGCGGCGTTTGCAGCATTCCTGCTTTCGTCGTCATGGAGGCTCGCCGTCAAGGAAACTGATGCACTTGTTCTCGCATCTCAGGGAGTCGGGTTCGCCGTCGGGCATGCCTCTGCCCAACAGGTGTGGCGTGGATGGCGGAGCCGTCCGACATGGCGAGTGCTGTGTTACAGCGCCGAAGAACCACCGCTGAAGAGAGGCCTCGTGTTGATCGATGCGGTCGATGGCACACAGGTGGAGTGCCTGGTGGAAGACAACCCCGAGGTTTGATCATCGGTAGGATCTGACCGTGTTCGACGGTCGTTTTCGAAACCAGGTAGAGCGCGCGATTCGGCCGATCGGTATTCGGCTGGGTAGAACTCGCCTGACGCCCGACCATTTCACGATTGTTGGGTTGTTGATGGCGTGTGCGTCGGCCGTCGCGATCGGCGCAGGTGAATTGCAGTTGGGGTTTGTGCTCCTGGTTTTGTCGGCATTGCCGGACTTGCTCGATGGTGCGCTGGCCAAGGCGTCGAATCTGGCCAGCCAACGGGGTGCATTTTTTGACTCGGTAATTGATCGGGTGAGCGATGCGGTGGTGCTTGGCGGGGTTGCCTGGCACTTCGCCGTCTCCAACGATCCACGAACCGCAGTCATCCCGTTCGCCGTGATGGGACTGTCGCTCCTCATCTCCTATGAGCGGGCCAAGGCCGAATCACTTGGTTTGCAGGCCAAAGGCGGGCTGATGGAGCGAGCAGAGCGGATCGTCGTGTTGTGCGTTGGCTTGCTCTTCGGCTCGATCCTCTTGTGGGTGATGTGGGCGATGCTGATCCTCACGGCGTACACGGCAGTGCAACGGTTTATCAAGGTCTGGAAGCAGGCGGCCGTTGCGCCGGTGACGGCAGAAAAGATCGCCACTCGCAGATCGAGACGAGCATCTCGCCGTGCAAAGCGTGACGATTATCGCGCACGCTTCAATCGACGTCGTCGGCCACTCTGACGCGCATGCCGCGCGTTCGGCCGACGTATCTGGCGTATCGAAGCGCCCTTGCGCTCTCTCGCTGGATGTCTCCTTACGGGGCTCAGCTGGTGTCGTGGTTGGCAGGATCGGTGGCGGCCGCAGCTGGCGGAGCTCGTCGCGAGATGTACGAAAGGCACGTTCGACGGATCCGTCCCGACATCGCAGATCGAGAAATTCATCGCGCTTCTCGGCAAGCTTTTCGCGGCTATGCGCGCTACTACGTGGAGTCCTTTAGGTTGCCTCGACTGTCGCGCAGGCGGGTGGAGCGTGGATTCTCGGTGGAAGGGTTCGAGCACATCGAGCAGGCAATCGCGCGCGGGAACGGTGCGATCCTCGCTCTTCCTCACTTGGGCGGCTGGGAGTGGGCCGGTCGCTGGTTGGCAGATCGTGGATACGAGGTGCATGCCGTTGCCGAAGTCTTGGGGGACGAAGATGTCACAAAGCTGTTCGTCGAACTCCGCGCTCGATTGGGAATGACCGTCATCCCGTTAGATGATTCCGCAGGAGTGAAAGTAGCTACCGCGTTGCGTGCGAACGCGGTGGTGTGTTTGTTGTGTGATCGAGACATCGCACGAAACGGAAAGAGATCGGGCGTGGAAGTGGACTTCTTCGGAGAAACCACCTCGTTGCCGTCTGGTCCCGCCTTCTTCGCCTTGCGCACGGGGGCAGCATTGATCCCCGTCGCGACCTATTTTCGACGTGATGTCGACGGACACCATGCAGTGGTGGGGCCGCCAATCGACGTCTCGCCATCAGGCTCATTGCGCGATGACATTCGCCTCGCAACTCAGCGTCTCACTGTCCGAATCGAGGAGCTGATTCGCAAGGAGCCAGAACAGTGGCATTTGTTCCAACCAAATTGGCCGAGTGACCCGGGCTACTGATCAGGCGAAAATGGCAAACAATTCGTTGATTGCCGCCATCTGACCACCACGGGTCGAGGACATCACTGCAATTGGCTGCACACCATGTTCGCTCCAGCGCTGAAGTTGTTCACGAACCCGAGATGCATCACCAGAGATCGTGCAGTCGTCTAACCACTCGTTGCTCATTGCAGACTTGATCATCGCGTCGTCCTTGGTGGCCAATGCGGTCTCGATGCGGTCCATTTCTTCGACGAACCCTGCTTGTCGCCAGTAATTCCGATAGTTCGGTAATGAGACGTATCCCATCATCGTCTTGCGATTGACTGCGCGAGCCGCATCGATGTCATCGGAGATAACGGTGGGGATCATGTTGGCCAACTGAAAGCCCGTCGGTCGAGCCGATCGAGCAATGGCCACTTGTCGACCAATGTCGCGCAACGATGCATTGGCCCAAATTGCCCCGTCGGCGATTTCCGTGGCGACGCCGAGCATCTTGTCGCGCAGAGTCGCAAGCAGGATCGGAGGGAGTACGCCCGAGAATCGCTCGGCGCCCTTCATCGCTGCAACGTAGTTGGCGACGTCTTCGAGTGGCTTGCCAGTTTGCACGCCAAGACGCTTAGTGACGGGGCCATGACTCACACCGATGCCGAAAGCGAAGCGTCCATGTGAAAGTTCATGAATGTGGGCAGCAGTGTTCGCCGACTCGACCGGATGGCTGTAGTAGATCGGCTGGATTGATGTCCAAAAATTGATCGAAGACGTGACATGCGCGAGCGACACACACATCGCAACCGCCGCACCGAGACTGGGACACGCAATGCCATCAAAGCCTCGTCGCTCAGCTTCCACCGCCAACTCAAGGAGCGTTTCGCGTTTGGTCGGTGATCCGACGATCGACAACGCGGGTCGAAAGTCATTCTTCCCACTAGACACGACGTACCTGCCTTTCTCGCGCCTACCGTATAGGTCATGGGCATGCTGCGTGTCGCGATGGTCTGCCCGTACAGCATCTCCATTCCGGGTGGCGTGCAAGCTCAAGTTCTGGGTCTCACTCGGGAGTTGCGACTGTTGGGACACGAAGTGCGCGTTTTGGCTCCCTGTGACGGGCCACCGCCGGAGCCGTTTGTAACGCCCGTGGGAAACAGCTTGCCGACATCGGCAAACGGTTCCGTTGCTCCACTCGCACCGGATCCATCCGCCGCACTGCGCACGATGCGCGCCTTGAACGACGAGGCGTTCGACGTCATCCACTTGCACGAGCCGTTGGTGCCTGGTCCAACGGCCACGGCCTTGCTGTTACAAATCGCGCCGCTCGTGGGGACATTCCATGCGGCAGGTGATTCCGGGTCGTATCGCGTGCTCAATCGCACGGCACGGTGGGCTGCCGGACACCTGAATGTTCGTGTAGCGGTTTCACCTGCTGCGGAGGAATTGGCCAAGCGATACTTGGACGGCAGTTACTCGATTCTCTACAACGGCATTGAGACGAATCGTTTTCATCTTCCGAGTGAATCCCGTGAAGATTCGCCGACCATCTTTTTTTGTGGTCGTCACGAGCCGCGCAAGGGGCTCGAAGTGCTACTCGAGTCGATGAAGTTGCTGCCGTCGAACTTTCGACTTTGGGTGGCCTCGGATGGTCCGGAGTTAAGTCGGCTGGAATCGCTCTACGCAGATGACAAGCGCATCGAGTGGTTGGGAAGGATCACCGATGACGAAAAGATTCGGCGCCTCAATCGTGTGACTTTCTTCTGTGCGCCGTCGTTGGGTGGCGAGTCATTCGGTCTGGTGTTATTGGAGGCCATGGCTGCGGGTGCGTGTCTCGTAGCGAGCGACATCGATGGGTATCGCCAGGTTGCCCGCCACGACCAGGACGGATGGTTGGTGCCGTCTCGCGATCCTCACGCTCTAGCTGATTCATTCGTTACGTTGTGGAACGACGAGATCTCACGAAGGCGACTGGTAACGAGTGGCTATGAACGTGCTGCTCGCTTTTCGATGGAGTCGCTGGCGAACGAGTACGTGCAGATCTACGAGAGACTCCTCGAGGATGAGGCGATGCATCGTCTTGAGCTCAATACGAGTCGTCTAATCCGACGTTTCAATGATCGGTTGTTGCGTCGTCCACGGGCTGCGAGTTGAAACCTTTGCTGAGGCGTGCCCACCTAGACTGACCTTATGGAAACGACGTGGATCGTTCTCGCAGTGGTGGCGGTAATTGTGGTCATCGCTGTCGTCATCTACAACGGGCTCGTCCGCAAGCGCAACGAGGTGGACAATGCCTGGTCGCAGATCGACGTACAGCTGAAGCGTCGACTTGATCTGATTCCAAACTTGGTGGAGACGGTCAAGGGTTATGCAACCCATGAACGAGAGGCGCTCGAAGCAGTGGTTTCGGCTCGGTCGCACGCGATGGCCGCCGGTTCCACGCCGCACGAGCAAGCCCAAGCGGACAACGAAATCACCGGTGCGTTACGTCAGCTGTTCGCACTCGCCGAGGCGTATCCCGATCTGAAGGCCAATCAAGGCTTCGTTTCTCTGCAAGAGGAACTCGCCAATACCGAGAGTCGAATTGCGTATGCGCGCCAGTTCTACGGAGATGCAGTCGAGGCGTACAACAATGCGATTCAGGCATTCCCTGGCGTGTTGATTGCCAAGGTGTTCGGATTTGCCGAGCGCGAGTACTTCGAAGCCGAAGCTGCAGCTCGAGAAGTACCGAAAGTGCAGTTCTGATCGCAGCATGAACGAATTGATTGCCGCGAACAAGCGGAGAACCACATTCTTGCTGCTCGGTTTCGTAGCAGTGGTCGTCCTCGTCGGCTGGGCTGTTGGTGTGCTGATCGGTAATGGCACCTCAGGAACGATCGTTGCCCTCGTGATCGCAGCCGTGTTTGCGTTCACTTCGTATTGGAAGTCCGATGCGATTGCGTTGAGCGTGAGTAGGGCGGTACCCGCTGACGAAGTGCAGTATCGACGCCTGCACAACTTGGTAGAGGGGTTGTGCATCGCCGGCGGAATCCCGAAGCCGCGCGTCTATGTAATTGACGATCCGGCCCCCAATGCATTTGCCACCGGTCGTAACCCAAAGAATGCGGCGATCGCTTTCACCTCGGGATTGCTCGAGCAAATGAACCGGGTGGAGTTGGAGGGCGTCGTTGCTCACGAGCTCTCGCACATCAAGAACTACGACATCCTTGTCTCGACACTCGCCGTCACCTTGGTGGGCACCGTGGCAATCGTCACCGACATCGCTATCCGCACGATGTGGTGGAACGGCGGGCGTGTTGCTCGTTCTGGTGACCACGCAAACCGGAGTAATCCGCTCGCATTCATCGGGCTTGCGCTCCTGATCATTTCTCCGCTGCTGGCGAAAGCGATGCAAGCGGCGATTAGTCGCCGTCGGGAGACGCTTGCAGACGTTTCGGCCGTGCGAATGACCCGTTATCCGCCAGGTCTGATTGGTGCATTGGAGAAGCTACAGAAAGACTCCACCGTGACTCACTCCGCAAGCATGGCGACGGCGCATATGTGGATAGAACAGCCAATGTCGGGGGTGGGTGACACCGGCCGTCTCGGAGCATGGCATAAACTTTTTAATACCCACCCGCCACTCAGTGAGCGGATCGCTCTACTCAGGGAGATGTAATTCATGATTCGCAGTCGCTCGCTCGTTCCGTTCGTCGCAGTCGCATCGCTCGCAGCACTTGCCAGTGCCTGTGGAGGGCAGGACACCACGGCGGACGCGGAGGTTTCCACGACAGCGGCGGCAGTCGAGACCACGGTGGTCGAGCAAGGTCCGATTAACCCCTTGCTCGGCACCGAGGCCACCGATGAAGCAGTGCTCGCCCGTCCGGCGATGGTGGTGAAGATCGACAATCATCCGAAGGCTCGCCCGCAGATGGGGTTGAACCAGGCGGACATCGTGTTCGAGGAAAATGTCGAGAAGCTCACGCGATTCGCTGCGGTGTTCCACAGCCAGGGCTCGGATCCGGTCGGTCCGATCCGTTCGGGTCGATTCCAAGACATCAATTTGGTTGGCTCATTGAATCAACCCTTGTTTGTGTGGAGTGGTGGCAATGAGAAGGTAACCAATGCAATCCGCAAGTCCGATCTCGTCGACTTGAGCTACACGGTCGCGAACAAGGACGGTGGCTTCGCTCGTGATTCGGAACGTCCGGCGCCGCACAACTTGATTGCGGAAACCACGAAGTTGTGGACACTGGCACCTGATGGTTCGGGAGCGCCGCAGAAGCAGTTTGATTACCGCACCGAGAGTGACGCCAACGCCAGCACGTCCGAGGCAGTGGATGGATTCCGCTTGTCGATGGATGGGGTGAAAGTGCAGTGGACCTGGTCGACAGAGGCAAATGAATGGCTGCGTGTCCAGGACGGAACACCCCATGTCGATTCAAATGACGAGCAGATTTCCGTACCCAATGTGATCGTGCTCGAAGTCGAGTACTCCAACACCTATAGCCCCGTCTCCAAGACGGTCGGTTCGGGTAAGGCATACGTGTTCACCAACGGCGTGGTCTACGTGGGCTCGTGGGAACGTACGGATCGCCTCAGCGTGTATGTAATCCGCGACTCGGCAGGCGCGCCCATCAAGTTGACCCCGGGTCAGACCTTCGTCCAGGTCGCGCGTGCCGAGAAGTTGGCGATCATTGGTTCGGGTGTCGATCCCGAAACCATCGATTACCCGTAGATCAACCCGCGGTACCGAGCGGCGCTCGGCTCGGTTCGGGTCGTTTCGCAGGGCACAACTGCTGAGCCAGAAGTTGGCGTCGGTACGCTAAAGCGCATGTCGCAAAAAGACGTCCGCGGTTCGATGACGGTCAAGCGAGGCCTGGCCGAAATGCTGAAGGGTGGCGTGATCATGGATGTGGTCACTCCCGAGCAGGCCAAGATCGCGGAGGATTCCGGTGCTGTGGCGGTGATGGCGCTCGAGCGTGTGCCGGCCGACATTCGCCGCGACGGCGGTGTAGCCCGTATGAGCGACCCCGAGATGATCGAGGGAATCAAGGCAGCGGTGTCGATTCCCGTCATGGCCAAGGCCCGAATCGGTCACTTTGTCGAGGCTCAGATCCTCGAGGCGCTCGGGGTCGATTTCATAGATGAGTCCGAAGTGTTGACGCCTGCCGACGAGACACACCACATCGACAAGTTCAAGTTCACCGTGCCGTTTGTGTGCGGCGCGACGAATCTTGGCGAGGCGCTTCGTCGTATTGCCGAGGGCGCCGCATTGATCCGCTCCAAGGGTGAAGCCGGTACGGGCAATGTCGTCGAGGCGGTTCGCCACCTGCGCAACATCACCGGTGACGTTCGTCGCATCACTCAGGCTGATTCTGCCGAGTTGTTCGATTGGGCGAAGAAGCTGCAGGCGCCTCTCCCGCTCGTGCAGGAGATCGCGGAAACCGGTGCGCTGCAGGTTCCTTTGTTCTGCGCCGGTGGAATTGCCACTCCGGCTGATGCGGCACTCGCCATGCAACTCGGAGCGGAGTCCGTTTTCGTCGGTTCTGGAATCTTCAAGAGTGACGACCCGGCACCGCGGGCCAAGGCGATCGTTGAAGCGACGGCACACTTCAACAATCCCGACATCTTGGCCAAGGTGAGCCGTAATCTTGGCGCGCCAATGACCGGAATTGGAATGGACAAAATCAACGAGCGCTACGCCGAGCGCGGCTGGTAACCAACTCGCGCCGTATGGCAGCGCTCAATATTGGCGTCTTGGCGCTGCAAGGCGCATTCGCCGCACACCAAGAAATTTTACGCGACATCGGATGCACTACTCGGCAGGTTCGTGAACCGAAGGATCTTGTCGGGCTTCATGCGCTCGTAATGCCCGGAGGTGAGTCAACGACGATGTCGAAGCTGCTCCTCACGTCGGGTTTGTTCGAACCGATAGGGCAAGCGATCGATGACGGCATGGCCGTGTTCGGCACCTGTGCGGGAATGATTCTGCTTGCCTCGGCGATCGAGGACGGCCGCGCGGATCAGTGTTCCTTCGGTGTGCTCGGTATCACCGTGCAGCGCAACGCCTATGGGCGGCAAGTGGACAGCTTCGAGACCGATCTTGACGTGGTGGGACTCGATGAGCCGTTCCATGCGGTGTTCATTCGTGCGCCCCGTGTCACGCGGTTCGGCTCCGTGGAAGTTCTTGCTCGACTCGATGACGAGCCTGTTCTCGTGCGCCAGGGAAAGGCGTGGGCGGCATCGTTTCACCCCGAGCTGCAAGCCGATGATCGCATCCATCGGCTGTTCGTAGAGTGTGTGGAGAAGGAGTAGCAATGTCCGGGCATTCCAAATGGGCGACCATCAAGCGAAAGAAGGGCGCGCTCGACAAGGCTCGCGGAAAGGCGTTCGCCAAATTGGCACGTCAACTCGAGGTTGCTGCACGCGAAGGCGGCGGCGATCCGACATCCAATGCGTCCCTACGAACGGTGGTCCTGAAAGCCAAAGCGGCGCAGATGACCAACGATGCGATCGATCGGGCGATCAAGCGTGGTTCGGGAGTGCAAACCGGTGCCTCTTACGAGTCGATCACCTATGAGGCGTACGCCCCGGGCGGAGTGGCGATGTTGATCGAATGTCTCACCGACAACCGCAATCGCACGGCATCCGATGTTCGTTCGTTGTTCAGCAAGTTCGGTGGTGCGATGGCGGAGCCTGGTGCCGTGGGGTGGCAATTCACGCGGCGGGGGATCGTCAACGTGTCGCGTGAGGTGAGTGAAGACGACGTGATGTCAGCGGCACTCGATGCAGGAGTGGATGACATCGTTGATGAAAGTGATTCCTGGAGAATCCTCTGCGAACCCACCGCAGTCTTCGACGTGAAAGCAGCACTCGAGAATTCGGGGATCGCCGTGAACTCGGCGAGCACCACGATGTTGTCGTCAATGTCCGTCCAGGTTCAAGATGCCGCGGATGCCAAAGCGGTACTACGGATTATGGATGAACTCGAAGAGAATGATGACGTTCAGGACGTCTACTCAAACTTCGACATCTCCGAAGAGTTGATGGCCGAGGCAGCATCATGAGCATCGGGGTGGGTGACAAAGCGCCGCCGATCGAGTTGCCCGGTACGGCAGGACGCACGTATCGGCTCTCCGACTTCTTGGGAAAAATCGTCGTGGTGGTGTTTTATCCCGGCGACAACACGCCCGTATGTACCCGTCAGCTAAACGCATACAACGATGAGTTGGCACAGTTTCGTGACGTTGACGCCCAGGTGCTGGCGATTTCAGCGCAGGATGTGGTGAGTCACGACGACTTTGCAGAGCGCCACGGATTTGGCTTCCCATTGCTCGCTGATGTCGACAAGGAAGTGGCCAAGGCATGGGGAGTGTTGGGGCCTCTCGGCTTCCCTCGACGCAGCGTCTTTATTGTCGACCAGCAAGGTGTCGTGCGGTATGCCCACCGTGCTCTCGCGGGGATCACCTACCGGCCCGTCGATGAGTTGGTGGCGGCAATTCGTCGACTGGAGGCCTGACGAATTGGTGCAGTTGATTCGTCAGGCCTTGTGGCCCGACGAAGGCATCCACTGGGCGGCGGGCCGATCTCGTTAGAGTAAGAACATATGTTCGCCCTCGAGGCCACTCGTCCCCACTGGTGTCTGGGTATCGACCCCGGTCTCACACGGTGCGGTTATGCGGTGCTTGGTGAAGCGTCGGGGAGTCGCGTGGAGACGGGTGCACTGGGAGTGTTCACGACTCCGAGCGATGACGCGCTCGCTGATCGCTTGCACGCGCTCTATGCAGATGTCAATTCACTGCTCGAGGAATTCACTCCATCACAAGTGGCAATCGAGCGGGTCTTTTTTCAGAGCAATGTGAGCACGGCGATGGGAACGGCGCAGGCGAGTGCAGTGGTATTGCTCGCAGCACGTGAGCGAGGAATACCCATCGCGCATTACACGCCAAGCCAGGTCAAGCTTGCGGTGGCGGGTTCCGGCTCGGCGGACAAGGCGGCGATACGTGCGATGGTGCGCAAGCGTCTCGGTCTGTCGCGAGATCCTTCGCCAACGGACGCTGCAGATGCTGCGGCGGTTGCGTTGTGCCATTTGGCGAGTGCTCCATTCGCTCGAGCGGTCTCGGTGAGTCGCTCATGATCGGTTCCTTGCGTGGCGTAGTACTCGAGAGGTCGTCCGAATCTACGGTGCTGCTGGAAGTGGGTGGGGTCGGTTACCTCGTGAATGTGACCCCACGAACACTCGCCGAGCTCGAGCCGACTTCGCAGGCTTTCCTCCATGTCCATCACCATGTCCGTGAAGACGCAGTCACGTTGTTCGGCTTTCGCGAGCGAACCGAACTGATCGCCTTCGAAACGCTGCTCGGTGCACATGGTGTTGGACCGACGATGGCGATGGCGATTCTCGCTACACACTCACCCCACGTGCTTGCCGACATCGTCGCGACGGCGGACATCGGTGCGTTGACGATGGTGCCGGGCGTGGGCAAGAAGACTGCAGAACGATTGATGATCGAGCTGAAAGGAAAGATGAACATTCCAATGCTCGAAGTCGAGTCGAACGGATCTACGCCAAGTGTCATCGGTGACGTTCGTGATGCGCTCATCGGCCTCGGCTATTCGGCCGACGAAGTTCGTCTCGTGCTGCGCGAGGTTGGCGCGATCTCCTCGCCAGAGGAAGCGCTGCGTTCGGCGCTCACGATGTTGGGGGTACGTCGTGCGTGAGGAGTTCTTGGATCCACATGCGGATGTCGACGAAACGGTTGAGGAAGGTGGTCTTCGTCCTCGCGTTTTGCACGATTTCGTCGGGCAGACGGAACTCAAGGAGCATCTCGGAATCATTCTCGAAGCGGCGCGTCGGCGTCAGCAAGCCGTGGATCATCTGTTGCTGGCGGGTCCTCCGGGACTCGGCAAGACGACGATGGCGGGCATTGTGGCCAACGAGATGTCGGCAGCCTTACATGTCACTTCGGGGCCGGCGCTGGAGAGGGCAGGCGATCTCGCGGCGATCCTCACCAAACTTGAACCAAATGATGTGTTGTTTATCGACGAGATCCATCGACTTTCCAAGACGGTCGAAGAGATTCTCTACCCCGCAATGGAGGACTTTCAGATCGACATCGTTGTCGGCAAGGGACCAACAGCATCGTCGATTCGATTGAGCCTGCCGCGTTTCACGCTGATTGGTGCGACCACTCGCACGGGAATGATCACCGGGCCCTTGCGCGATCGGTTTGGCCTCGTTGCCCGCCTTGACTATTACGAGGCTGACGAGTTGGAGCAGATCGTGCTGCGCGCTGCGGCGATCCTCGGCATCGAGTCGAACGCCAAAGGGGCAAGCGAAATTGCTCGCCGTTCGCGTGGCACGCCGCGCATTGCCAATCGGCTGTTGCGCCGCGTTCGCGACTTTGCCGAAGTGCGCGGGCAGGGAAAGATCGATGAACGCACAGCGCGTGATGCATTGGCGGTGTTTGGAGTCGACGATCTCGGATTGGACAAAGTAGACCGTGCCATCCTTCATGCGCTGTGCGATCGATTCGGTGGAGGTCCAGTTGGTTTGACCACCCTGGCGATTTCGGTGAGCGAACAACCGGAGACGGTGGAAGACGTGTACGAGCCGTTCCTGATTCAGCAGGGTTTGCTCGCCCGCACTCCCCGCGGTCGCGTGGCGATGTCAGCGGCGTGGCAACATCTTGGTCTCGTGGCTCCAGCCCACGATCCCGATTTGTTTTCCTGATGCGACTCGACGATCTCGACTACTACCTTCCTGATGATTTGATCGCGCAGCGACCGGTCGAGCCGCGTGACTCGGCGCGTCTGCTCGTTGATCGCGGTTCATCGGCGCCACAAGACGCTCATGTGTTCGACCTGCCGAATTTCATTCAGCCAGGTGATGCTTTGGTGGTCAACCACACCCGCGTGTTTCCGGCGCGACTTCACTTGGTTCGTAGGTCGGGTGGAGCAATTGAAGTGTTGCTCCTCGAGGATCGCGGTTCCATGTGGACGGCACTCATTCGTGGTGGTGGGAAGTTGCTTGCAGGGGAAGAGTTATATGCGAGTGATGGCACGGCGGTGGTGCGTTTCCAGGGTCGGATCGATGACGTGTTCGAAGTCGAGCTGTTGGAGGAACGGTGGCCACTTGAGCACGGCGAGATGCCGCTTCCCCCGTACATCACGGAGCGACTCGAAGATGGCGAGCGATATCAAACCGTGTATTCCCGTGACGCACGTTCCTCCGCCGCGCCGACAGCTGGCTTGCACCTCACCGAACGCCTGTTGGATGAGATTCGGTCCAAGGGAATACAGATTCTGGAAGTCGAACTCGTCGTCGGTCTGGACACCTTCAAGCCAATCGATGTGGACGATCCGCTGCAGCATCGAATGCACACTGAGTACTACCGAGTCCCTGGTGCGACGTGGGAGGCATGTCGGGCAGTCCGCGACCGCGGCAGCTCGGTGATTGCCGTCGGCACCACGGCAACTCGAGCTCTCGAGAGTGCCGCATCGACCGGTGAACTTTCGGGCAGGACGTCGCTTTACATCACACCGAGCTTCGAGTGGCAGGTGGTGGACAAAATGATGACGAACTTCCACATGCCGCGTACAACGTTGATCATGATGATCTATTCGATGATCGGCGAGCGTTGGCGGGACTTGTACGGACATGCAATCGGTGA
>JAFMFC010000023.1 GCA_017856375.1 Ilumatobacteraceae bacterium
ATGGGCGGCACCATCGCGCAGTTGGTGTGGAAGCGGCATGAAACACGAGTGCGCGGACTCGTGCTCTGTTCGACGGCAGCACACTTCACCTCGTCACGCGAAGAACGTCTCGGTTTTCTCGGCCTCACCGGTCTCGCTGCGCTCGTTCGACTCACCCCAGCTCAAACACGCGACTGGCTGACGGAGCAGTTGTACTTGCAGCGACGTGGCGAGGAGCTCGAGCAATGGGCAGTCGCCCAAATGTCGTCACACGACTGGCGACACATCATCGAGGCGGTCAGCACGCTTGGCAGTTTCAACTCCCTCGACTGGCTCGGTGCACTCGATGTCCCCACTTCGATCATCCTCACGCTGCAGGACACGGTGGTGCCAGTAGAGCGCCAGCAGCGTCTGGTCGAGGCAATCAAACACGCGAGCGTGCACCACGTCGACGCGGGGCACAACGCCATCTATGCGGCGAAGGAAACCTATGTTCCTGTTTTGGTGAACGCGTGCCTCGAAGTGCACCAGCGTTCACTCGTCGCCTAGACCAGATCCTCCAAGTCGAGGCCGATGTCGAGAACCGTCACGGAATGTGTGAGTGCACCAATCGACACGAAGTGAACCCCCGTTGATCCCACTTCTGCCGCACGCTCGATAGTCAGTCCGCCGCTCGCTTCGAGCAACACCTCTTTGCCGGTCGACTCCCGGTGTTGTTGCGCAAGGCTCACGGCCTTGCGCATGTCATTCGTAGACATGTTGTCGAGGAGGATCAAGTCTGCTCCTGCATCAAGCGCTACCTGCATCTGCTCGAGAGTGTCCACCTCGATCTCGACGGCGATGTCCGAGGCACGGCCTCGCACCAACCCGAATGCCTCACGCACTCCGCCCGCAGCAACGATGTGGTTGTCCTTCACCAGCGCAGCGTCTGACAACGACATTCGGTGATTCACCCCTCCACCACAACGCACTGCATATTTCTGCAGAGCCCGCAGCCCAGGGATCGTCTTGCGAGTATCTCGCACGCGCGTTGCAGTTTCGTGCAGAGCATTCGCCCACTGCGACGTGGCCGTGGCTACTCCGCTCAAATGTCCGAGCAGATTGAGCGCCGTCCGCTCGCCGGTGAGCAGAACCCGAGTCGGGCCGTCGATCGTCAAGACGACATCCCCCGCCCGCACGTCCTCGCCATCGTTTTTGCGCACCTGCACCGAAAGCGTGTCTGCTCCGCCAATCATCTCGAACACGGCGATTGCCACGGGAACCCCCGCAAGACGACCGTTCTGACGCGAAACGAATCGCGCACGGCTGCGGTGCAGCGCCGGCACCGTGGCTTCCGTGGTGATGTCTGGTCCGTGAGCGAGATCCTCGTCGAGAGCAAGCGACACCACGCGACGTACTTCGTCGACAACGAGTCCACGTTCCTCAAGCAAACGCTCCGTGTTTGCTGACAGCACGTTTTTCATCGCGCCACTTCCTCGATCGAGATTTCTCCACTAACCAGCGACACATCGAGATGAACCAGAGAGGAATCCATCGGCGTCGTCACGTCCGAACGTCGGTGGCAACCACGGCTCTCCTTGCGTGCCGCTGCGGCATGCGCCACGGCCACCGCGGCCGTGAGGATGTTGGTTGCCTCGAAACTCGCGCGTGTTGGCGTGATGTCTTGCGACGTCTTGTCGGCGATCGCGGCCAAAGTGTCACACGCATGCGCAAGGCCCTCGGGAGTGCGCAATACCCCGACGTGCCGGCTCATGGTCTGGCGCACCTGCACAGCGAGGCTCTCGTCGAGCAGGCCGACATCACCAACCGCCATCTCGGCACTCGGCACCGCTTGCGGAAGTCGCCAGGCCAGGCTGCGCCCCACGCGTGTTCCCACCACGAGGCTTTCGGTCAGAGAGTTCGATGCGAGTCGATTGGCGCCGTGCACGCCCGTGTACGCCACTTCACCCACTGCAAACAGCCCCTCTACCTCGGTGGTACCATCCATGTTCGAAAGAATGCCGCCACAGGAGTAGTGCGCCGCCGGCGAAACGGGGATGAGATCCTTCGTCGGGTCGATTCCAGCGCGCGTACAGGCTTCGGTGATGAACGGGAAGCGCTCGCTAAATCGCTCGCCGATCGGTCGCGCATCCAGAAACACGTGGTCATCCACACCGTTCACTGCACGTGACATTCGCTCGTGAATAGCGATTGCTACGACATCGCGGGGGGCAAGATCTTCCTGGGGGTGTACGCCCTTCATGATTCGATCACCCGCCGCGTCAAGTAGCACTGCGCCCTCGCCGCGCACCGCTTCACTGATCAACGTCTGCTGATCGAGGGCGTTCACGCCCTGCCACAACACTGTGGGGTGGAACTGCACGAACTCCATGTCACGTACTCGCAGCCCTGCTCGTAATGCAAGCGCGTGTCCGTCGCCCGTCACGGCTCGCGGATTGCTGGTACTGGCAAATATCTGACCGACTCCACCAGTGGCAATGACGACCGCCCTGGCATACACCACACCGACACTGGTCACCGCGCCGTTCATGTCGAGCAATGCAATTCGCACGCCTGCCACTTGGCGCTTGTCGCTACGACCCATCACGAGATCAAGAGCAAAAGCGTGATCAAGCACTTCGACGCCAGCATTCACCGCATTGATGTCAAGTGTGCGCTGGATTTCGGCGCCTGATCGATCGCCACCAGAATGCACGATTCGTGAATGAGAGTGGCCGCCTTCACGAGTAAGTGCGTGAGAACCGTCTGCTCCTGGATCAAACGCTGCACCAAGTGACTCGAGATATGACACCGCTGTTGGCGCATCATTGACCAACTGACGTACCGCATCTTCTTCACATAGGCCCGCGCCTGCCTGCAGCGTGTCGCGTACATGCTCAGCAAAGGTGTCACCCGGATCCAACACGGCAGCAAGACCACCTTGGGCCCACGCGGTACTTCCCGCGTCCAACGTGTCCTTGGTGACGATCAGAACCTTGCGCACGGGCCGAGCAGCGAGTGCAGCAGCCAAACCGGCCGCCCCCGAGCCCAACACCACCACATCCACCGACCGAGTCCAGGTGGCTTCGGCGGCGAGGAGCGCGGTGGGCACGCGCATCGGCTTGTTTATTCCTTCGTCCGCGAGGGCGTACCGATGGCGATCATTCGCTCGACGCTCAACCTCGCCTTGTCTGCCACGTCACGAGGCACGTCCACCACGTCCTGCCCGGTCTGCAACGCACGCAACAACTTCTCGGGTGTGATCATCTTCATGTACTTGCACACCGCAGCCCGATTGACGGGTTCGAAGATCGTGAGCGGATTGGCTTTGCTCAACTGGTGCAACATTCCCGTCTCGGTGGCCACCAACACCTTCTTTGCCTTTGTCTTCTCGGCGGCCGCCACCATGCCGGATGTCGAGAGAATCTTGGTGCGCTCTTTCGGCACCACTCCGGTCTCTGCCAGATACATGGCCGAAGTCGCGCAACCGCACTCGGGATGGATGAACAGTTCGGCCTCCGGCTCACGCGCCACCATGGCACGCAACTCTTCTCCGTTGATGCCGGCGTGAACATGGCACTCGCCCATCCAGATGTGCATATTTTCGCGACCTGTTTCGCGTTGCACGTGTGCACCGAGAAACTGATCGGGACAGAACAGGATTTCGGTGTCGCGCGGAATCGAGTTCACTACGTCGACGGCATTGGATGAAGTGCAACAAATATCGGTAAGAGCCTTCACCGCAGCAGTGGTGTTGACGTAACTCACCACCACTGCGCCGGGGTGCTCGGCCTTCCAAGCGGCCAGCTGCTCGGCGTTGATCGTGTCGGCAAGTGAGCAACCTGCTGCCGCATCAGGGATGATCACCGTCTTGTCGGGGCTGAGAATCTTTGCCGTCTCGGCCATGAAGTGCACGCCGCAGAAGATGATCGTCTGTGCGTCGGCTTTTGCCGCCACACGGGACAACGCAAGCGAGTCACCAACGTGATCGGCGATGTCTTGAATCTCGCCGACTTGGTAGTTGTGCGCGAGGATCACGGCGTCTCGCTCTTTGGCCAGCCGTTTCACCTCGGCAGCCCAAGCAGAGTGGGGGCCAAACTCGCCTTGAGTCACATCATCAAGTTATCGGCGCACGGCATGCACTGGCGGATCGAACCACAGATGTGTCACCGCATCGGCAAGACTCCCGCGTGCTGCACCAGCATCAGTGATGACGTCATCGGGAGTGTCGGCAAACCTGAGTACCGAAGCCACACCGTCGTCACACACCACGACGACGAGCCGAACGCGTCGACGCTCGGGGTGTCGACTCGGGGGCGTGTCGCTTCCCTCATCACTGATCGGTGCAGCCCAGCCTGAAGTGAGCACTGCCGCAGCATCGAACATGCGGACGACCGATGAAGTGGGAGCCTCAAGCAACTCGTAGACATCACCATGCTCGGCAAGAAAGGTGATTCGCAGCGCACCGTCTTCCTGAGACTTGGCGGCCTCCTCACTCACCACCGAGACTCCGTATAGCCGCGCCTGGTGTTCATCGAACCCGTCGAGGGAGAGGTGCAGACTGTGCTCCACACAGGTGGCGAGGGTAAGAGGCGTTTCGAGTTCGTTCATTGCCGAGATGTGTGGATCAATACGGTGCAGCGCCACCGAATTCCGCCCAAGACGCGGTTGAATAGTGGCGTGACTTCCCCGCTCACGCTGCCCCAAAAGGTGTGGGATCGCCATGTGGTGGCCCACGGCACCAATGAGCCCGATCTCCTCTATATAGATCTCCACCTCGTCCATGAAGTGACGAGCCCCCAGGCGTTCGACGGCCTGCGTATCAACGGTCGCACAGTTCGCCGACCAGACCTCACGGTTGCCACCGAAGACCACAATGTGCCGACTGCCGACATTCACTTGCCCGTTGCCGACCCCATTTCCTCCAAGCAGCTCGAGGTGATGCGCAGGAACGCCGAAGAATTTGGCATCACGTTGTACCCAATGGGAAATGCCCGTCAAGGCATCGTGCACGTGATCGGACCTGAGCAGGGTCGTACCTTGCCGGGCATGACGATCGTGTGCGGCGACAGCCACACGGCAACACACGGGGCATTCGGTGCACTCGCCTTCGGCATCGGCACCAGCGAGGTCGAGCATGTGCTCGCCACGCAGACACTTCCGCAGTCTCGACCCAAGTGGATGAGCATCACCGTTGATGGCGTGCTCGCTCCAGGCGTCACTGCAAAAGACATCATCCTTGCGATCATCGGCAAGATCGGTACCGGCGGAGGCATCGGTCACGTCATCGAGTACCGCGGCTCGGCAATTCGTTCATTGTCGATGGAAGGTCGCATGACCATCTGCAATATGTCGATCGAGGCAGGAGCGAAGGCGGGCCTCATTGCGCCAGACGACACGACGTTCGCCTACCTGAAGGGCCGGGAGTTCGCGCCGACAGGTGCAGCGTGGGATGCGGCAGTCGCGGACTGGAAGGCGCTCGTCAGTGATGAAGGCGCGAAGTGGGACAAAGAAGTCTTCATCGACGCCGCTGACATTGCGCCGCACGTCACCTGGGGCACCAACCCTGCTCAGGTAACCGACATCAATGGAGCGGTCCCTGCACCCGACGATTTCAATGACCCGACCACCCGCGACACCGTCGCGCGAGCACTCGAGTACATGGGGCTCCAGGCGGGAACGAAGATTCGCGACATCGAAGTCGACACCGTGTTCATTGGTTCATGTACCAACAGCCGCATCGAGGATCTGCGATTGGCCGCAAGTGTCGTCAAGGGTCGCAAGGTTCGCGTCAAGCGCGCGATGGTGGTTCCGGGCAGTCACCAAGTGAAGAAACAGGCCGAGGCCGAGGGCCTGCACACGATCTTCACCGAGGCCGGCCTCGATTGGCGCGAGCCGGGGTGCTCGATGTGTCTCGCGATGAACCCCGACAAGCTCGCACAAGGTGAGCGTGCGGCGAGCACGAGCAACCGCAACTTCGAGGGCCGCCAGGGTCGCGGTGGTCGCACTCATCTGGTTTCCCCCGCCGTCGCCGCAGCCACCGCAGTGGCGGGACGATTCGCCACTCCCGAGGATCTCGCATGAAGAAGGTGAGCGTGATCACCGGACGCGGCGTACCACTTCGCCGATCCGACGTTGACACGGATCAAATCATCCCGGCAGAGTGGCTGAAGCGAGTCGAGCGCACCGGCTTTGAAAAAGGACTGTTCTCCACGTGGCGTGACGATCGCAATTTCGTGCTCAATGACGAGCGTTACTCGGGCGCATCCATCCTCGTGGCCGGGCCGAGCTTCGGTGTCGGCTCCTCACGCGAACACGCTGTGTGGGCCATCCAGCAAGGTGGTTTCGACGCGGTGATCGCTCCGAGTTTTAGCGACATCTTCCGCAACAACTGCACCAAGAACGGACTCGTTCCTGTCACTCTTTCCGAGGCGGTTGTCGCGCGCATTTGGGACGCCATTGAAAGCGATCCCACGTGCGAAATCACGATCGACATGCACGGCCTGTCGGTGGAGATTCCGAGTACGGGAATTGCCGAACGATTCGACATGGACACCGCCACCCAGGAGCGCTTCATTCAGGGACTCGACGACATCGGCATCACGATGTCGAAGGCTGATGCGATTTCTGCGTTCGAGTCGACGCGGCCTTCCTGGCTCGCCAGTCGCTGATTACTTCTTTTCGAAAAACGACATCAAATCCGCAAGCCGCGGATCGTTCGAGAACACTTCGATCGGCTCTTGAATGTCGAGGCGCAAGCCACGCTGAATGATTCGGCACGTGGTGTGCTGGTTGTATTCCGCAAGCGTCACTGCCCAACCATCGCGCCCGGCGCGCGCCGTGCGGCCAGAGCGGTGGAGATACGTCTTCACATCGAGTGGCGGTACGTAATGAATCACGGCAGCCACATCGTCGATGTCGATACCGCGCGCAGCAACATCAGTGGCCACGAGAATCCGCAGTTCGTTCTTTTCGAAACGAGATAACGCGCGCTCGCGAGCGCTCTGCGGCATGTCGCCATGCAAAGCGGAGGCATTGGCCCCGAGCTTTTGCAGTGCTTCTGCCACCTTGTCGCATGATCGTTTGGTGTCGCAGAACACCACGGTTTGACCAGCCGTCTTGGCGATCGAGCTGATCACGCGATCCTTGTCCATATGGTGCACGGCGAGAAATAGGTGCCGCATCGTTCCCACTGTGTCCGTCGGTGAATCGATGGACACTTCTTTTGGTGACTTCATGTAGCGCTTGACAAGCGTGGCTACCTGACCGTCGAGCGTGGCGGAGAAAAGCATTGTCTGGTGCTGAGCCGTCACATGGCGAAGAATCCACTCGACTTGCGGCATGAAGCCCTCGTCGGCCATGCGGTCGGCCTCGTCGATCGCCACTACTTGGATGGCGCTCAAGTCGCATTCGCCCGCTTTCATCAAATCGATCAATCGCAATGGTGTGGCGACCACGATCTCTGCACCTTTGGCGAGTTGCTTCACCTGCTTGTCACGATCCGCACCGCCATAGACAGCCAGCACCTTCACCCCGCAGTGATCACCGATTGGCCCGAGCACCTCTGACACCTGCAGCGCGAGCTCACGCGTGGGCACGAGCACGAGCCCATGGGGAGCCATAGGAGCTGCCGGCGAATCGATTCGGGCCATCATCGGGATGCCGAAAGCGAGCGTCTTGCCCGAGCCGGTGCGAGCTCGACCGCACACGTCGTCACCCGTGAGCGCCACGGGGATTGCCTCAGTCTGGATGGCAAAGGGGCCGGCAAATCCAGCAGCAGCAAGCCCCTCGTCAATCTTTGGCGGCACTCCGAGGTCGGCAAATCCCGTCGGCACGCTCACTCGGGGATGTGGTGAAGAGTCATTCACTCGTGGCGTCACGCTACCAGCGCGTCACCAAACGAGAGAGCCGACGAGAAATGCTGGACTCGAAATGTTGGACGCGGAGGCACATTTTCTGTATGGTCGCATTTCGGTCAATACGGATTGGGGGTGCTCAATGCAGTCTGAAGTCACGAACGAATTCGTTCATCAGTTCCTGGAGAATCGTCACACGAGCATCGAGCCCATGCTCACCGGCCGCAAGGGCATCCGTTACGACTGGGAAGACTTGCTCATTCCGAGCGAAGCCGTAATCGAGGCTTCCCTCGAAGTGCTGCTCAACGCCCACGACGCTGGCGACTCGTCGCCGATTGCGTCGGCGTGAGCGCCGCCTCCTCCACACAGCCCAGAATCCCCCAGCGAGTGCTGGTGTTGGGCTGTGGTTCCGTTGCTCAATGCACCGTGCCGCTCTTGGTGCGGGATCTGAAGATCGATCCAAAGACGATTCGCATCGTTGACTTCCGTGACAACCGCTCGCGTGTGGCCGACATGCTCGCTCTTGGTGTCACTTACGAACAAGACCGCGTTTCCCGAGACAACCTTGATTCGTTCCTTTCCGCACGGGTCTCCGAAGGCGACATTCTCCTCGACCTCGCGTGGAACATCGATTGCCCAACCATTCTCGAATGGTGCCGCGATCACGGGGTGCGCTACTTGAATACCTCCGTCGAATTATGGGATCCGTACGACGACATGGCGTCGCAACACCCCACCGACCGCACGCTGTACGTACGCCATCAGTCGATTCGTCGAATGATCGACCGCTGGGGACGCAACGACGGGCCATCCGCCGTAGTCGAGCACGGCGCCAACCCCGGCATGGTGAGCCACTTGGTGAAACTCGGACTCACCGAGATCGCCACTGCACTCTTGAAGGATGGCAAGGCCGGTAATCGTGCCCCGGCACTGGAAGCGGCGCTCGACGCGCAGCAGTTCAACGTGCTTGCCCAGGTCACCGGCACCAAGGTGATCCACATTGCCGAGCGCGACACGCAGATCACCAATCGCCCGAAGGAAGTAGACGAATTCTGCAACACGTGGTCAGTCGAAGGCTTCTACGAAGAAGGCGTGGCGCCTGCCGAACTTGGCTGGGGTACGCACGAGCAGTGGATGCCCCACAACGCCCACGAGCACAAAGATGACGGCCCACGCAACCAGATCTGTCTCGCCCAGCCGGGTATGGAAACTTGGGTGCATTCGTGGGTGCCGTCGGGCGACAATCTCGGCATGGTCATTCGCCATGGCGAGGCCTACACGATGTGCCATCACCTGACCGTGAAGAACCCCGATGGAACCGATGCCTATCGACCCACGGTGCACTACGCGTATCACCCATCCGATGTGGCAATCAACAGCGTCCTCGAGTTGCGCATGCGTAACTGGAAGATGCAGTCGCGTGAGCGAATTTTGAATGACGAGATCATCGACGGTCGTGACGAACTTGGTGTGTTGTTGATGGGCCACGACTACAACGCGTGGTGGACGGGCTCGGTGCTCTCCATTCACGAAGCACGCTCGATCCTGCCCGGGCAGAGTGCGACCACACTGCAGGTGGCTGGCTCGGTAGTAGCAGCCACCCAGTGGCTGATCGACTGCCCGAGCGAGGGAGTCTGCGTTCCCGACGATCTGCCGTGGCGCAAGGTGCTCGATGCCACGCGCCCCTACATCGGCGAGATTTGGTCGAAGCCCGTGGACTGGACGCCGCTGAAGAACCGCAACCAGCTCTTCCCCGGTTACGGCAACAACTTCAGCAAGCTCGCCCCGAGCGACCCGTGGCAATTCGCCAATTTCCTCGCACCAACACCCCGCTAGGCTTCAAGTCGTGAACACCGCGTACGGGAGCCTTCTACTTAGTTAGCGGCGCAGCCACATATTCGCTGTCGCCGAAACCCTCTGAGCCACCAGGCCAGGGGGTTTTTTGTTGCCCGCACCAAGCCGAAAGACGAACACATGCCACCGAAATCCATCACCCCGAAGAAGATGCCCTTCGAGAAGTACCAGGCCTACGTGCCGATTGTGCTCGAAGACCGCACTTGGCCGAACCGAGTGATCGACACGGCACCGCTGTGGTGCTCTGTCGACCTGCGCGACGGCAACCAAGCACTCATCGACCCGATGGACCCCGAGCGCAAGTTACGAATGTTCAACACCCTCGTACAGATGGGCTTCAAAGAGATCGAAGTGGGCTTCCCCTCGGCAAGCCAGCCCGACTACGACTTCGTTCGCCTGTTGATCGAACAGGACTTGATCCCCGACGACGTCACGATCCAAGTACTCGTGCAGTGCCGTGAGGATCTGTTGCGTCGCACATACGAATGCCTGAAGGGCGCTCCGCGCGCGATTGTCCATTTCTACAACTCCACCAATCCGCTGCAGCGAAAGGTCGTATTCGGTCTCGATAAGCCAGGCATCGTCGACATCGCGGTGAAGGCAGCAAAGTTGTGCAAGGAACTCGAGCATCTGCTCGAAGGCACCCAGGTGCGCTACGAGTACTCACCGGAGAGCTTCACGCTGACCGAACCTGAGTTCGCCATCGAGATTTGCACCGCGGTGATGAACGTGATCCAGCCGACGAAACAAACGCCACTGATCCTCAACTTGCCGGCAACGGTGGAGTGCTATTCGCCGAACGTGTACGGCGATGTCATCGAGTGGTTCATTCGCAATATTCCACGGCGCGACACGGTGATCATCTCGCTCCACCCGCACAACGACCGCGGTTGCGCAGTTGCGGCTGCCGAATTCGGCGTGATGGCAGGAGCAGATCGCGTAGAAGGAACACTCTTCGGAAATGGTGAGCGCACCGGAAATGTTGATGTGGTTACCTTGGCGATGAACCTCTTCGTCAACGGCGTCGATCCACGTCTCGACATCAGCGACATTGACGCATTGCGTCGTGATGCCGAGTACTGCAACCGTCTCCCCGTGCCCGAGCGCCAGCCCTACGTGGGCGATCTCGTGTACACCGCATTCTCGGGCAGTCATCAGGATGCGATCAAAAAAGGCTTCGAGGCATTGCCCAAGAATTACGACCAGTGGGGCGTGCCCTACTTGCCGATTGATCCGAAGCATGTCGGTCGCACCTACGAATCGGTGGTGCGCGTGAACAGTCAGTCGGGAAAGGGCGGTGTCGCCTATGTGATGAAGTCGGAACATGGATTTGATCTTCCACGCCGTCTGCAGATTGAGTTCTCGCAGCGCATCCAACACGTCACCGAAGATCTCGGCACCGAGATTTCGCCGGCAGCAATGTGGACGACGTTCCAAGCCGAGTATCTTCCCGAAACTCCTCAGTACAAACTCGTGAGCCACGAATTGCGAAGTGACTCAACTACCGGTCACACAGAGATCACGGCGCACATCGACATCGCAGGAACTCGCCGAACCTTCGTCGGTTCCGGTAATGGTCCGATCGACGCGTTCGTCAAGGCAATTCGCCCCGAGTTCGGCGACGATCTCGACGTGCGCGACTACACGGAGCACGCCATCGGTCAGGGTTCGAACGCCAATGCGGTGGCCTACGTTGAGACGGCGGATGAGAAAGGCCACACACGATGGGGCGTCGGTATCGACCCAAACACCATCACGGCCTCGCTGCGTGCGGTGCTTTCAGGCTTCGAGCGACACCGCTCAGGCCACTGACTCGATTCCGAGAATTAGTCTCGACTCGATGCGCGTCGTCGTCGATCCCGATACTTGCGCGGTGACTGGTGGGTGTGTGTTTCACGCCCCCGAAGTTTTTCGACTCGGTGACGACGGCATGTTGCACCTTCTGCGGGAATTTCCCGACGAATCCCTTCGCGCCGCGGTGCAAAAAGCAGCTGACTACTGCCCAACTGGCGCGATCTCGATCGAGGACTGAATGAGTTTCTACGACAAGTTGCACGTCGCGTGGGACACGACGGAATCCATGTTGTGTGTCGGCCTCGACCCGGATCCCTCTCGTTTGCCGGCGCATCTCGGCATCGGAGCGGAGGCATTGCAGCGCTTCTGCATCGACATCGTGGATGCAGTCGCAGACCAGGTGTGTGCGATCAAGCCACAGATTGCGTACTTCTCAGCGATTGGTGCCGAACGCGTGTTGGAAGACCTCTGCGAACACGTGCGAGCTCGCCATCCACATTTGGTGTTGATTCTCGATGCCAAACGAGGCGACATCGGCGACACCGCGGCGCTCTACGCGCGCGAAGCATTCGTCCGCTATGGCGCTGACGCGGTAACCGTGAACCCGTACCTCGGCACCGATTCACTTGAGCCGTTCTTGCGCACACCCGGCAAGGGAACAATCGTGTTGTGCCGTACCTCGAACGCTGGAAGCGGTGAGTTTCAAACGATGCAGGACGGTGAGACGCTCTATCGACGTGTCGCTCGCACCGCACACGAAAAATGGCGTCAAATGGGAGAAGTCGGTCTCGTCGTCGGCGCCACGTACCCGACCGAGTTGGCCGAAGTGCGCAGCATTGTCGGCGACATGCCACTGCTCATCCCCGGAGTAGGCGCTCAGGGTGGCGATGTGGAGGCAGTAGTTCGTGCAGGGCGCACGCCGAATGGCACGGGCATGATCATCAACTCTTCGCGAGCGGTGTTGTACGCAAGCGATGGTCGCGACTTTGCCGAGGCAGCGAGGTCGGTGGCTATCGCGTCGCGTAATGCAATCGCTGCGGCCAACTCCTAACCTCTACCCCGTGGCCCACCCATTTTTGTCCGACGAATGGATTGAATCGGCTCGCGCGATTCGCGAGAAGTACCTCGGGCAAGTTCCGAAGATCCCATTCAGCGTGCGGATGAACCAGGTGATCACCAAGGTTCCGTTCGGCGAAGGAACCCTGCACAGCCACATCGACACCTCCTCGGGTGAATTGCTGATGGATCTCGGCCACGTCGAAAAGCCGGATCTCACCGTCACCACCGATTATGAAACTGCCCGATTGCTGTTTCTCGGACGCGATCCGCAGGCAGCAATGCAGGCCTTCCTCTCCGGCAAGGTGAAGGTGGATGGCGACATGACGAAGATGATGGTGCTGCAAAGCCAGCAAAACCAGAAAGACGAGTTAGCCGAGAAGATCGCCGACGAAATCCAGGCGATCACCGCCTGACTGATTCACTGTCGAATCTTGCTTGCCATCAAGAGAGCTGAGGCACCTACTACCGCACCTGATGAAAGTGCAAGTCCGTAGCTGGTCATCAATCCGAGGCCCACGGTGGTCTCCTGAATAGCAATCATTACAGCGCCACCTACAACGGCTCCAAGATGAACTGACAATTGCATGAGCGCACTCGCAATTCCAATATTCTCATTTCCCGCACTGAACGACATGATCGCGGTGTGCGATGGAGATGCAATTGCCAGGCCCACGCCCGTAAGTCCAAGTCCGAGCACAATCAGGAAGTCCCAACCAGGACCACGTACGAATCCCATTGGCACTGCAGCCAACATGATCGCACTGGCACCAAGCATGCCCATCGAGCGATTACCAATTCGAGCAGCAATCTTTCCCCCAAACGGAGATAAAAGCGCATACGAAAAGGGTCGAGCTATAACTAGCCACCCAACATGTTGCGTGCTGTAGCCGAGTCCGTCACTCAATAACTGAGCAACAATCAAGAAACTTCCCATGTAAGAAAAGTTCAGCAAACCTAGAGTGCCAATTGGGAGAACTATGTCGCTATTACTCATCCATTTAAGAGGTGCGAGCGGATGGTCAATTCTCTGTTCGTAAAAGACAAATGCCGTGATCAGAATCGAACCCGTGATAAACAACCCGGAAATCCGAGGATCGGCCCATCCCCAGCTACTTCCTCGGTTGATCGCCAAGAGAACGAGTACCGAACCAGCACCGAGAAGGCACGAACCTCCTAGGTCAAATTTGACCTCTGGTTGTTTCACCGTCTCAAACAATGTCTTTGCAGCTATTCCAGCTGCAATCATGCAAAGCGGACCTTGCACGAAGAAGATCACCCGCCAGCCAACGATCTCAACCAGTGGTGCACCAAAGACAACGCCAAAAACTGGGGCAATCGCACAGGAAAAATTCCACATTCCAAACGGTCTGATACGTTCGTTTGGCTCAAACATCTGGTTCACAAACGACATTGCAGAAGGTCCGGTCGCAGACCCGCATGCCGCCGAGAGAATCCGAAAGACAATCAGGCTCAATGGACTCCAAGAAAGTGCACTGAGAAGACCAAACAATCCGGTGAGGAATAAACCTCCCACAAACACTCTTCTATGCCCCCATACGTCACCGGCTTTTCCAAACGCAACCCCGAACACTCCAAATGCAAGAAAAGGTCCCGTAATTGTCCAAGAAATAATCGACACCGAAGAGTTGAAATAATCGGCGATACTGGGAATTGTTACCACAAGCAGTGTGATGGGAAAACTGATTAGAAAGCCGCCAATCAACAAAACCAGAGTCATCAGCTTCCGGTGATTGGACCCTAAAGAAGACAACGATAGGAGGTTCATGGGAACACTAAATCGACGGTTGCGCCGCGCTGCACCTGATCCCCATTGGCAACTTCCTGGCCAACGATGAGGGCTTGCTTCAAGCGATTCTGTTTGCGACCTTTCACCTCGCCGACGACGAAGCCGGCTTCCTTGAGGCGTTGCTCCACGATCGTGAAGTTGTTGCCGATGATGTTCGGCAAGGCCACCAAATCGGGGCCGGTGGAAATGGAGAAGGCAACTCCTGAATCACGCGCTACCTTCTCGCCCGGTGGCGGAGATTGGGCTCCGATCAAGCCGGCAGCAGCAGCATTGCTCGGCGCCTCACCAGTGGGAATGAGGTCGAGTCGCAGCGGGTCGAGCAATTCCTTCGCTTGATCGAGCGTGAGACCAATGATCGAGGGGACTTCGCGCAACGGCGGCCCCAGCGAAACGAGCAACTGCACCTCGGTGCCCTTCAACACTTTGTCTCCAGGCTTCAGGCCCGATTGGCTCGGTACCACCCACGAAATCGCCTTGCCCGCATCCACTTCCTCGCTCTCGGTTTGCGTCTGCGTCGGCACGAGCTCGAGCGACGTCAAGAGGTCAACGGCTTCGTCAACGGAAAGCCCGGATACTTCAGGCAGCGTGGCAAGCGTCTCGCCTTCGGCGATCACGAGCACGAATATTGAGCCCTCTCGCAACGATCTGCCCGCAACCGGATCAGTGGTGATCACCGCGCCAGCAGAAACCGTGTCGCTGCGTTCGGCGCGAACCACCACTTCCCAATTGAATGGCACCACTGCGTTGCGTGCTTCGCCTTCGTTCATCCCCGCCAAGTCCGGCACTTGGTGGGAAGGCTTGATCAAAATTTGGGCGGCGACTACCGCGACAGCGAGTAGGGCGATGATGCCCGCCACCCACCACAGGCGACGGTGGCGCCGCTCTTCAGATGCGGGCACAACGATTGGTTCAGCCGACTCATTGATCACGAGCCCCGACCGCACGGGCACTTGCAGAGCCGAGGTGGGCTGCTCCTCGACAACCGGTCGTTGAATCTCGCCCGTTCTCTCTGCCTCGCGCTCCTCGATCACCTCTTCGAATCGCTTGGCCACCAAGGCCTCGATTGGCTCTGGTCGCGGCATCTTCGCGGCCAGCGCAGTCAACGCCTTGCCGAACTCGAGAGGTGAGAAGCGCTCGGTCAGCTCTGGCCTTCCTGCTCGTTCGAGCAGTGGAGCGATCGGTCCAAGATCGGCTCCAATCGGCAGCAATCGTCCGACGCGATTCTGCAACGTGATTGCCGCGGTCTCACCGGTGAACGGCAACACGCCAGTAATCAGTTCGAGCAAAGTGGTAGCTAGCGAGTAAACATCGCTGGCGATGGTTGGCGATTCACCCGAGGCAAGTTCGGGAGCCGCATAACTCGCCTGTTCATTACTCATTGCGGTAGTCCGCAACGCACTCTTCACGCCGAAGTTGGCGAGACGAACACGATTGTCGGGTCCGAGGAACAAGTTGGCAGGGCGTAGGTCGCCATGGATGAATCCCGTCGATTCGAGATGATGGAGCGCACGGCACACGTCCACGCCCACGACGAGAGCCTGCGAAGGCGTGAGACGACGCCCCCGATCGAGGAACTCACGGAGTGAGCCTCCCTCGAAATACTCCGCCACGGTGAAGAACGTCTTCTCACCACTGATGTCCTCCACCCCCCAGTCCTCGAGCCCGGAAATCACCGGATGGGCAATTCGTGCGGTCGCCGCAGCCTGATCTTTCGCGGCCTGCAAGGCATCGGAAGCCACGGCAAGTCCGGCGTCGAGATCAACCAGATCTTTCGAAGGGGTCAGTCGAAGCACCACACGCACGTCTCGTCGAACGTCGGTGGCATCGAACACGCGGGATGATCCGGAACCCCCGCTTCGCTCCTCGCCGAGCCGATAACGACTGGCGATCGTGGTTCCGGCCAGATCAACTCGATCAGGCATCAGGCCTTCCAAACTAGTCGGCACGGCCTCGCTCACGACTGTCGAGAATGTGCCTCATTCGGCGAGAATGTTGGGGTGAAGCGGCCCAGGTTGAAGCTCGACAAGCAACTTCTCTTGGCGAGCATCGGTATCGGCATGGGCCTCACGCTGATGATCCTCGGCTTCAACACGGGACTCACCGGACGTGAAGCATCGAACATTCCCGAAGAGATCGAAGGAATTTCACCGGGCGACAACGAGCGTGTTCTTCGTCAATCACAGGTGATCGTCGATTTCGTCGAGGGCTTCAACGCCAAGTTATTCATCGATGGAATCGAGTTGCCCACCACTCGGCTGGACGAAATTTCTGCAGGTCGCCAGATCCAGCCCGGCGCCCAGATCGATCTACCACCGACGGCAATTTTTGATCCAGGCAACTACACCATCAGTTTCTTACCGCAGGAAGGTGCGCCCATCGAGCAGTTCACGCAGGGCGAACACATCGGCCGCGTGATGTTTTGGCCCATCGATCAAGACGAGAGCAAGGCGCGCTCGTACACCTGGACCTTCATCACCGACTGATCGCTCATTCGCCGACGAGTTGGCGGTATGCGTTCGCATCCATCGACGCACTTAGCGAGTCGGGGTCAACGCCTGAGAGTTCACACACCCAACCGTCACCGTACGGATCAGAGTTGATCAAGCCGGGTTCGGTACGCAGTCGTTCGTTCACACTTGCCACTACTCCAGCAACAGGCGAATAGATCTCACTCACGCTCTTCGTGCTCTCTACTTCACCCATCAGTCCACTGACGTCGACTCGTGAGCCAAGATCGGGAAGCTTGACATGCACCACGTCACCAAGTGCGTCTTGTGCGACGTCGGTGATGCCAACACGAACCACACCGCCAATCACTTGCATCCACTCGTGATTTGCTGAGTAGCGAAGGCTGTCGGGAATGTTCATCAACTTCAATTCTCTCAGTTGTCAATGCGAAGATACGAGTCGACATCCATGACGCCCTCGAGCGTTTCGTCATATGACAGTTGCACCTCAAAGAGCCAACCCGAGACGAACGGATCGTCGCCTACCAGAGAAGGTTCCTCAAGTAAACGCTCGTTGACGAGAACCACTGAACCGGCAACGGGTGAATGGATCTCAATCGACTTGTCAAAAATGACGACCGAGGCGACTGAATCACCACCGCGAACCAGTGCACCGAGACGAGGAAGCGTGACGTCTGAAACGGCTCCCTGAGCGACCAAACCCGGACATACCCCCACTCGAGCTGACTCACCCACCACATGCACCCAGCAGTGCGCGGTTGAATAACGGTATTCCCGTGGGTGCTCCACGAGCCGAGCCTACGGCTGGGCGACTGGCTGATCCGCAACCGCGCGTCTGCGACGGGCGATCACAAGGCTGGCAAGAGCAATCGCCGCCATCGCTGCAAGAACCGCCGGTATCAAGTTGCGCTGCAAGGCATTGCCTTCTTCGATGACGACAACAGTGGTGTTGAGCGTCCGCAGTTCGCCGCTCGTCGACACACCGTTGATCTGCAAGGTGTGCTCGCCGAGCGTTACCTCATCGGGAATGACGATCGATGTTGCAAACTCGCCATTTTCATCCGTCAAGAATTCACCAAGTGCAATCGGGTTCGAGAACAACCACAAGGTGATCACGCTGTTCGGTGCGAATCCAGTTACCTGAAATCGTGGAGGTTGCAGAGTTGACGGCCGACACGGAACTCGTCGTGAACATCAGCATCGCGATAGACGCGGCAACGACTGAAATCAGTGTCCGTGCAGTGAATCGAAGCGAGGATGAACGCCGAGAAGGTGCTGACGCGCGACGCGCCGAAGGACTCTCATTCGTAACGATTTTCACCACCAACTCCGCATAAGAAATTTATGTCCAAAACACGTCTAAACGCCAATGGGCATAAGGGAAATTTCGATCAACTTGATGTGAGACTCGATGTGAAAACTGAAAGAAAAACTTCATCCGATGAGTGCGTCAGTTCTCAATGATGAAAGTGCCGAAAACAATGCGTTCTTCATCGCGTCATGAAAAATCTCTCGACTCATCGTTGAGAGATCTCTGGTAACTGAACACCAAACCCTCAAGTAGTGCTTGAGGTGCTGATTAATTGGCAAAGAGGTCGGGCTGC
>JAFMFC010000107.1 GCA_017856375.1 Ilumatobacteraceae bacterium
ATAGAGCGGCGGACTTCTAATCCGTAGGTCGTAGGTTCGATTCCTACCGAGGGCACGTCTGGCTGGTGGCTACGTGCCGAGCACCGTCTATCCTTGCGGATCGGCTTCTAGAGAGGTACCTGCGTGAAATTCAAGAAGGGCGACACCGTCATTTACCCCCAGCACGGGGCATGCATCGTGCACGGCATCAAGCGAATGAAGGCATTTGGCACTACGCAGGAGTACCTCATTTTGAAGACGGTCATCAACGAGATGACCTTGTCGGTGCCAACGGCCATGGCCGGCACGGTGGGGGTGCGTCCTCCTGTTTCGAAGTCGGAGCTCGAGGACCTCAAGTCGGTGCTCTCCAAGGCAGATCCGCGCGTTCCTGCCAACTGGTCGCGTCGGTTCAAGAACCACCAGGAGAAGTTGAAGAGCGGCGACGTGTACCAAGTTGCTGAAGTTGTGCGTAACTTGGCTGCGCGCGATCGTGACGCTGCATTGTCCGCTGCCGAGAAGACGATGTACGACCGTGCTCGCATCAACCTGATTTCAGAAATCTCTCCTGCGTTGAAGGTGTCCACTGAAGCCGCCGAGGTGTGGCTCGACAATGCACTCGAACAAGGCGTGTTGAAGGCAGGCAAGGGCGCAAAGAAGGCGGCGAAGCCTGCCGAGAAGCCCTCGGAGAAGGCGAAGTCTGACGATAAGAAGCCGGCGAAAGCTCCTGCTAAGAAGGCAGCGAAGGCTCCCGCGAAAGCGGCGAAGCCAAAGAAGAAGTAGTCGTGGCCAAGGTCGCGTTTCTCGGCCTCGGCGTGATGGGCGCGCCGATGGCGCGACACCTGGCGAACAGCGGTCACGACGTTTGCGTCTACAACCGCACCACGGTCAAATCCGACGAGTGGGTAAAGAACCATGGCGGTAGTCGGGCGCTCACGCCGGGCGAGGCAGCTGCGGGCCGTGAAGTGGTCTTCATGTGCGTCGGCAATGACGACGACGTGCGGTCAGTCGTGTACGGGGACGACGGCGCACTCGCCGGAATCGAAAAAGGCGCGGTGCTGGTAGATCACACCACGGCCTCGGCCACGCTTGCTCGCGAATTGTCCAACGCGTGTATTGAACGCGCCGTGGGTTTTGTCGATGCGCCGGTCTCGGGTGGTCAAGCCGGTGCCGAGAATGGTCAACTCACGATCATGTGTGGCGCTGATGATGAGGATGTCTTTACACGTGTTGAGCCGATCATGGCGTCGTATGCCAAGCGCACGAAACTGCTCGGCAAGGCAGGATCGGGACAGCTCGCCAAGATGGTCAACCAGATTTGTATTGCAGGCATCGCACAAGGCTTGTCCGAAGCCATCAACTTCGCGATGAAAGCGGGTCTCGATCCTGATGCTGTGGTCGACGTCATTTCCAAAGGTGCGGCTCAGTCGTGGCAGATGGACAATCGAGCCTCCACCATGGCCCGCGGTGAGTTCGAGTTCGGCTTTGCCGTGCAGTGGATGCGCAAGGACTTGGCCATCGTGTTCGACGAAGCCGCTCGTAATGGGGCCGAGTTGCCACTCACCAAAATGGTGGACGGCTTCTATGCCGAAGTGGAAGAGCTGGGCGGCAAGCGCTGGGACACGAGCAGCTTGATCGCGCGCTTCACGCGCCGCAAATAGCGCTGATCAGTACGGGGGCGCAGGAACGTATTGCGTGATCGGGTGGTCTTTCATGACCACCCACTGCGAGCCGGGCACTCGTTCCTTCAAGGCGCGCATCGCCATTTCGCCCACTTCGCTGACGTCCATCACGCCGATCGAGAATTGTTTGGCGAATTCCTTCGCGAGGTCGCTCACGAGCGGAGTGTCGGCGAACCCGGGGCAAAGAGCGCTCACGCACACACCGTGTGGAGCAAGCGCCGGCCCTAGGGACTTCACGAGCCCCACCATCGCGTGTTTGGTGAGCCCGTAAATCGGATCGGGTGGAATGGCCACGATGCCCGCCATCGAAGCAGTCACCACGATGTGTCCCGTCTTACGCGCAACCATCGAGGGGATCACTGCGCGGGCGCCGTACACCACACCATTCACATTGATATTCATGATCCGCTCGTAGAGCTCGTCGCTCAGACGTTCGAACGGATGGTTTTGGATCTCGCCGCCTACCACGTGCTGATAGGTGGAGACACCTGCGTTCAGGCAGACGATGTCGAACGGTTCCTCATCGGCGATGAGCGCATCCCACGCCCGCGGGTCGGTGACGTCGAGATGCACGTACTCCGCACCCAGATCGGCGGCGGTTCTCTTCCCGAGATCATCGTTGATGTCAGCAAGTACCACGCGAGCGTCTTCTCTGGTCAGCCGGCGAGCAATCTCTGCGCCGATTCCACTGGCGCCGCCGGTGATGAGTGCGCGTTGATTGGCAAATTGCACGGTCAAATGCTCACTTTCCCGCGACGGCCTGGGCGAAAGTGTCGAGCATTCGATCGATTTCAGCATCGGTGATCACGAGGGGCGGACAGAACGCATTCGTGTCGGTGTTGATAGCGCGAATGATCACGCCAAGTTCGATCATGCGATCGCGGATGGTGATGCAGTTCTGATGCTCGTGCAAACCCGCGGCCCACACCGCGCCGTCGCCGCGGACTTCCTTGATCAGGCCGTCCTTGGCCAGAGCCGAAAGTCCATCGCGAATTCGTGCTCCGACATGCTTGGCGCGTTCAATCAGTGATTCGCGCTCGATGATCTCCACGTTCTTGAGTGCTGCGGCACACACGGTGGCGTGCCCGGAGTAGGTGTAGCCGTGGCGCAGGATGAAGTTGGGATCGCTCTCGAGTGCATCACACACTCGACGTCCGACGAACACGCCGCCGAGCGGCTGATAGCCGGAGGTGACGCCCTTGGCGAAGCACAACATGTCCGGCACCACGTTGTAGAAGTTGGCGCCGAACCAGGTACCCATGCGGGCGTAACCGGTGATCACCTCGTCGAAGATGAGGAAGGCTCCGTACTGATCGCACAGCTTGCGTGCGCTTTCCAGGTAGCCGGGCGTTGGCGGGTAGACACCGCCAGCGCCTTGGAGTGGTTCCATGATCACCGCGGCAACCCGTGAGCCGTTGTCACGCATGAAATTGGCGAGGTCCTCGATGTTGTCGCCGTTCACCTGCATGACTTCGGGAACGAGCGGGCCGAAACCCTGCTTGTTGAGTGGCAGCCCTTGGGCGCTGGTGCCGCCGTAGTTGGTGCCGTGGTAGCCGCGATCTCGCGAAACGATGATTGTGCGTTCGGGGTGACCCGCTTGGACATGGGCGATGCGGGCAAGCTTCATTGCGGTGTCCACCGATTCCGATCCACTACCGCAGAAGAACAGTCGTGCACTTGGAACCGCCGAAATTGACTGCAACTTGGCGGCCAATGATTCGGTGACGTCCGTGGTGAACGGATCGAACGTGGAGTAGCTCTCCAGACGTGTGATCTGGTTCGCTACGGCGTCGGCAATTTCCTTGCGACCGTGACCCACCGTGCAGTACCAGAGGCTGGCGATGCCGTCGATGTATTCCTTGCCATTGGCGTCCCATAGCAGTGCGCCCTCGCCGCGCACCAGCGGCAAGAAACCTGTCTTGGCGGGCTTCGAAAACGCGTGGAGAAACGGGCCCGTCACGGCTTCAAACGCTAGTTGGCGGGCTTCTGCCACCGTCGGGATCAGTAGTCTGGGGGCGGTATGAAGGGCCTGATCCTCTCTGGCGGGGCCGGCACCCGCCTCCGACCGATCACCCATACGAGCGCCAAGCAATTGGTGCCCATCGCCAACAAGCCGATCCTCTTCTATGGCATTGAAGCCATGGCGCTTGCAGGGATCAAGGAGATCGGCATCATCATCGGTGAGACGGGCAAAGAGATCCGTGCTGCGGTGGGCGACGGCTCCAAGTTCGGGGTAGAAGTGACATACATCCCACAGGATGCACCCTTGGGGCTCGCACATTGCGTGCTGATTGCCCGAGACTTCCTCGGCGACGATGACTTCGTCATGTATCTCGGCGACAACATGCTCGAGCAGGGCCTCACCGAGTTCGTCACCGAGTTCGAACATGCTCGACAGCACGACGGCGCGAAAGCGCCGACCGCACAAATCCTGTTGTGTCACGTCGAGGATCCACGCCAGTTTGGCGTGGCGGAAATCGACGCCAATGGCCATGTGAAGAAACTCGTCGAGAAGCCGCAGAATCCGCCATCGGATCTCGCGCTCGTCGGCGTCTATCTCTTCGACAAGACGGTGCACGAAGCAGT
>JAFMFC010000004.1 GCA_017856375.1 Ilumatobacteraceae bacterium
CTCGGCAGCTCCCGCTGCGGATTTGGCAGCCGTTGGCGTGATGTGCACGGCACGATGCTTCGGCAACAGCACACCCGTCACACCCGCTCCATCGCAGGAGCGCAGGATCGCGCCAAGATTGCCCGGGTCGGTCACGCCATCGATTGCCACGATGAAGGGCTTCTCACCCATTTCGCGCAGGAAATCTCCCAAGTCGGCTTCTGGCAACTCGGCACCTTTGGCAATCACGCCCTGCGGTGCTTCACTGCGCGCCATGCGTTCGATGTCTTTGCGCGCCACGCGATGAAGCGGCACGCGTTGATCTGCAGCTAGCGCAATGATGTCGTCCACGATTGCCACATTTTCGATGTCATCGGCGATGTACACCTCGAACACTCTGCGCTTCTGCGCGATCAACATCTCACGAACCGCTTGACGTCCCTCTACTTGCGTTCCGTCAAGCTCGCGCTCTTTGCCCTTCGATGAATGCTTAACGTTCGTGCGGCGTGGCTTACCACGGTCGATCGATCCATACGAACCGCCACGTGAAGAATCGCCTCGCGACGAACCATTGCGTCCACCTGAGCGAGCGGGCTTGCCGTAGCTGTCACCTCGCTCGTTTCCGCGCTCTCGGCGCGCGTTCTTTCTCGGCTTCATGCTTGCTCGATCACCGCAACGGCGAAGCAGGCGATTCCTTCTTGCCGACCAAGTGCCCCGAGGCCTTCTGCGCGCCTGCCCTTCACCGTTATCGGAGCACCTGCAGCCTTCGTGAGTATCTCCTGCATCGCCTGCTTGTGTGGCGCGATCTTCGGTTGCTCACAAATCACACTGCAGTCCACGTTGCCGATCATGTAACCCGCGTCGCGCACCATGCGAGCTGCAGCCTCCAACATCTTCACGGAATCGGCACCCTTCCACTTCGGGTCGGTGTCGCTGAAATGCTCACCGATGTCGCCGAGACCCGCTGCACCGAGCAACGCGTCCGCAGCGGCATGCGCGATCACATCGGCATCACTGTGGCCCACCAGAGGACGCTCTCCCGGGAACTTCACTCCACCAAGTACCAAAACTCGGTCACTCGAACCCTCGACATGGCGATGAACATCGAATCCCTGTCCAACCCGAACCGCACCCATCAGATCTCCGTTGCTGCCATTGCTCGCGCCCACTCCAGATCCTCAGGGCTCGTCAATTTCTTGTTGATTGCTTCGCCATTCACCACGACCACCTTGCCACCCGCACGCTCCACGAGCGAGGCATCGTCGGTTCCTTCGGTGCCTGATTCGTGTGCCTTTCGCAGCACTTCGGCACGAAAGGCCTGCGGGGTTTGCACCGCCACCAGGCTCGATCGGTCGGGAGTGTCGAGCACCACGCCACCGCTGTCCACCCGCTTGATCGTGTCGGTGACGTGAAGCCCTGGCACCGCCCCATCAGCACCACCAGCAACTGCCGCAACGACCTCTTTGTAGAGGTGCTCCGAGGCGAACGGCCTGGCTGCATCGTGTACGCAGATGATGGTGGCCTCGCTCGGCACGGCGGCAAGTCCACGGCGCACCGATTCGCTGCGTGTGGCACCTCCGGCAACGCCTCCTTCTGTGTCAGCGACATCTGCCGGCACCACGAGCACCACACCGTCGCCGATCGAGTGCGCGACATCGCGCGACCAATCGATTACGCGCTTGTCACCGAGCAACATGAACTGTTTCTGTCCCCCGAAACGGTTGCCAGAACCTGCGGCAACGATGATCGTCCACACCGCTTCTCCCGCTAATTCGCTCACGTCAAAGCAGGGTAACGCCCCGAATTTTCCCCCACACTGGAGCGGCTACAACCAGTCGTTACGCCTGAACATTCGAAACAAGCCAGAACAAGCGGCCACCATCACCAGTATCACGACGAAGTATCCCCACTTTGTCTGTAGTTCCGGCATGTTCTCGAAATTCATTCCGTAAATGCCAGCCAGCATCGTCGGAACGGCTGCAATTCCCACCCATGCAGAGATCTTGCGCATATCGGAGTTTTGCTTCACTGAGATCAAGGCGAGATTTGCTTGTATCGCAGCATCTATCAGACGTTCCATCGAATCAATCTCGTCGATCACTTTCAACAAGTGGTCGCGGACGTCTGAGAACTTGAATGTGAACGACGGGTCGACGAACTTAGCCTGTCCACTGATGATGAGATCCAGTGGTCCCACCAATGGCACTACCGCCCGACGAAAATCGATCAACTCCCGCTTGGTCGCATACATCTCCCGGGACGGAGCCGGAGTTTCATCGTTGAACACCTCGTCCTCTAACCGGCGTACATCATTGGCCACGTGCCGACTTGTTTCCACGTACTGATCAACAAGCCGATCCAATATCTCGTGAACGACTGCAGTTGGTCCGATCGCAAGTCGATCAGGGTGTGACTCCAAGTCGGCACGGATGGTAGTGAGCGGCATAGCTTCTCCATGGCGCACAGTGACCACCGTCTTGTCCGAAAAAAAGATACATACATCACCGACATAGAGCGTCCGTGACAACTGGCGGTAGTCAACTGTTCTCAGCACCATAAAGCAGTGGTCGGCGAAGTTGTCGATCTTTGGTCGCTGATGATGCGAGACCGCGTCTTCCAAGGCAAGGTCGTTGAAATGAAAATGGTGTTGGTAATCCTCGAGTTCTGACCAGGTGGGATCGAGAATTCCTACCCACGAGAACCCCGTCGTACCTTCGGGATCGTGACCCTCGTGGCGTATTCCATTTACATAGACGGCCTCATCAACTAGCACGGGCCAACCCAGACTTCTCCCGATAACTGCACAGCATGTGCTCCACGGTAAGCCACCAGGGATACCGCTCCGCACGTCTTCTGCTGTCCGCCCTCCGCACATCTTCAGGTTGAGCCATCACTCGGATCACCGCATCCACGAATGACTCATCGCTATCAAATGCGACTGCGCCACCGCTATGACGAAGTTCGTCTACCCCCAGTACCTCGCGAACTGCGCTGGAACCACTCGCCACGACCGGTGTGCCCGTTGCAAGAGCCTCCAGAGCCGCAAGACAAAACGTCTCCAGGGGACCGGGTGCAATGACGACATCAGCGCAAGCCAGTACTGAGGCAAGTGAGGATCTATCGTTGACGAAACCAAGGAAGGTAACGGGAAGACCTGCGGCTGATCTTTCCAATTTCTTGCGCGTCGGTCCGTCACCGGCGATCACTAATCGAGCATTCCATCCCGATCCCACCAGATGGCGGAGCACCTCAATACTTCTTTCGGGACACTTCTCGGGCGAAAGGCGACCACAATGCACGAGCAAAGTATCAGCACCCTCACACAACTTCTGACGCAGAGATGCATCGAATGATTCGGGCGAGAACTGATCCAAATCGACGCCTAGTGGCACAACCCGGAGGTTGGCGACTCCTATCTCGATGAACTCACGTGCTGCAAACTTTGTCGTGGCGACAACTTCGTCGAAAACTGATGCAAGCCTTCTGTTCCACCAACGCGCGAGAGGGATAAGTCGATTGGAGAACGGAAGAAATCGATGGAAGAGGCCCTCCAACGTTTCGTGGCTGAACACCGTCGTACGAATTCCGTTCCTTCGGGCCCAATTTCCCAAACCGATAAGGGTTGTTCGATCGGAAACCTCCAAAACATGGGGCGAAAAGCTGGTCAACATGTGTCGAGCTCTACCAAGACCAACGATCAGACGGTAACCCCCGCTGAATGGCACTCGAATACTCGGAAGTGTCAGGAGATAGCCGTACGGTTGAGCCTCGATCACGAATCTCCTGCCGGGCACGACAATCATCACCTGATTTCCTTGCTCGTGATATCCGTTGGCCAGGTGAAGCATGGTGGTGCGCAATCCTCCACTGCGCGGACCGTAGAAGTTGGCGACGTGAGCGATCCGCATGGTCATGCAACCAATCTGCGCCGTTCGCCCCACTCGGACCACACCTCTGCCAGATGTTGTTCCCACTGACCACAAATCAGCTTCCAGGTTCTCTCCTCCACAGATTTGCGCGCGTGTGAGGCAAGTTGTTCACGAAGTATCGAGGAGCCGACGATCATTTCAGTACAGCGACGAAGATGATCAGCATCCCCTGGGGTATACAGGAGTCCGTTTCGCAGTGGTTGGACCAAGTCGATCGGCCCACCCTGCGCCGGTGCAACCACTGGAACACCTGACGAAAGGGCTTCTTGGATCGTCTGACAGAACGTTTCGTTCTGACCCGTATGGACGAACACGTCGAGGCTTGCAAAATGACTTGCCAGGTCCCCACCACTACGGAAACCTGCGAAAACCGCATTTGGTAGTTCTTTCTGCAACTTCCCTCGCAAAGGACCTTCTCCCACAATGATGAGTCGAATTCGGTCGTCCGCGGCTAGAACCTTGAGGTCGTCGACCCTCTTCTCGTGCGCAAGTCGCCCGACGTAACCGACGGCAATTCGTCCGTCGAGGCACCAAGACTCCCGGAGTGCATCATTGCGCCGCTCAGGAGCGAAGAGCTGACCATCTACTCCTCGCCTCCACAACTGAACATTGCCCACCCCATTTGCCAGAAGATCGGTCACTGCCGCGCTGGAAGGTGCGAGAGTGCGACCTGCCTTATTGTGCACACGAGCCGTCCATTTCCAGACTGCATCAGCAGCAACACCCAAACCGTAGTTATCAAGAAATCCCGCCACGTCGGTTTGGTAACAAGCCACTGTTGGTACACCCAGTTTGCGACTCACTCGTAACGCATAAGCACCAAGCCCGAGTGGCGCAGACACATAGACAATTTCGGGGTCGAATTCCTCGAGCGCTGCCCCTACGCGGGAGCAGGGCAGCCCAAGTCTGAACGATCGGTATCGAGGAACTCCGATACTCGGAACTCGTTTCACTGGAAACCTGAGATAGGAATCTGGACCTTTTCCCGGAGCTATAACCAACGCGTCGTGCGGAGTTTTGTCCAAGTGTTCAAGCAATCTCAGCACTGAATTCGTTACCCCGTTTACCACCGGCAGGAAGCTCTCGGTGACGAAGGCAATACGCACGAAACAAATGTGACGCACAATGGTTGCAATTCGATGAACGAGAGATGCCCACTGGGTGAAATCCAATCGATTGAGAATTCAACACGCGTTCACCCTTAATCCCCGATGGTCGATTTCGACGATGCAACGATTTGATGGTGGTCGATCGAGCACACACGATTCAGTTGCGTCGGCGAAAAGTGAAGTCCCACATCCGTCGACGCGACTTGTTTCGTTATCGAGACTTTCGACTTGCCATCTCCGCACAAGGGTCCTCACAGGTTGCCGATGCAATGTCTTCATTGGGGCTTGCGCAGATCCTGCTCTTCGACATAACCGGCGGAGACACCACCACCTCGTTCCTAAAGGCGATAGCAGTCGCTTCATTTCCATTGTTTCTGGCCGGCCCGCTCGCTGGTCACTTGAGTGATCGAGTCTCTCGAAAAGGCATTCTTTCCCACGGGCACAAGGTGAGGGCCGCCATTACCGCGCTCTCGATCATCGCCTCCGTTTACAGTCTTGCCTTGCCTGGATACACAGTTTTTGCGCTCCTCTTGCTCACGTCTCGCGTGCTGTACACCGCTCGAGCCGTATCGATACCACAGCTAGTCGATGACACAGAGCTGGTCGCGGCAGATTCGACTTCGTTGACTGTCAGCATGTTTGCAGGAATGATCGGCGTCGGACTTGCTTCGGTGCTGAGTTTCGTGTCGATTGAGTCGGTCTTTATTGCTGCAACCCTTCTTCACCTCGTCTCCTCACACCTCTACAACGAGGTTCATACCGACCTCGGTGGTGGAGGCAAGCAGAGATCCGAGGCTGACTGGAAAATGGTGCTTCAACAGATGAAGAACTCGAAGATCCGCTTTGCGATGGTCTCAAGCGGAATGAGCAAGATGCTCGTCGGCCTGAACTTCGCCGCTGTCGCAACGATGGTCGACGCACGTTTTGATTTGCAAGCCTCTGGTTACGCAGCAGTTCTTGGTATCTCAGGTGTTGGAACGTTTGCCGGCAATCTCTCCGCGGAATGGATGATCGAGAGATTCAAGCGCCGCGCGGTGTCCGTGCTCTCTGCGGGGATGTCTGCGCTGGTGCTTCTAGTTGCGATTTCAGTGAGTCATTTCGGTGCGGCAGTGTTCTCCATCGCGGTCGCGTCATTCTGTTTCCAGAATGTGCGCATCTGCAATGACGCAGCGGTTCAGGCAAACGTCTTGCCCTCTGCTCTCGGACGAGTATTTGCTGCCTATGACGTGGTCTACAACCTGTCTTTTGTCGGCGGCGCTGCGGCAGGCTTGGCGATCTCCAATGCACTCGGATACTGGTCGTCGCTGTGGACAGGAGCTTGCTGTTACGCAGCGCTCACGTTCGGGTTGCTTCTCACGAACGACCGTGATGCGGCACCGAGTGACTCCAGGTGTGCCCCCGCCAAACACCATCCGTCTGCGCTAAGCACACTCCGTGTGTCGAAGACAACTGGTCGATCCATCACAGCGGCAACCTCGCTCGGATCAATTTCCGCATACTCACGCCATTCGGTGAGCACCACAAGCACTGATGCAGCCGCACAGGCGGCCACCGGTGTTCCCGCATAATTGATCCCCAGCGCCTCAGTCGTATCTTCACCTACTGCAGGATCGTGCGCCACCACACACGCACCCCTGTCCATCATGCGCCGCACGATTTCGAGGCTTGGTGAATCACGGAGATCACTCGTACCAGCCTTGAAGGCAAGGCCCCATACCGCGACTTTTGTTCCAGTGAGTGATCCACCCGCTAGTTCTTCAACACGGCTGACCACGTAATCAAAGTGCTGGTCATTTGTGCGGATAGTGCTCTCCAATTGGAGAAATGGTTCACCAAACTCGCGTGCAGTAGCGAGTAGAGCCATGGTGTCCTTCGGTAGACACGAACCACCCCAACCAGGACCTACCTTGAGAAACTTTTGGCCGATCCGTGGGTCCAAACCAAGCACCTTCATCATTTGGTGCACGTTCGACCCGGTTGCGTCACACAGTCTCGCCATTGAGTTGACAAATGACAGGCGAGTTGCGAGATACGCGTTTGATGCGTACTTCGTCAACTCTGCAGTGCGAACATCAGTCACTACTACTGGCGCATCGAGCACCGAGTAGAGTTTGGCGAGTCGAGCACCCGCATCAGGATTGCTGCAACCAATCAAAATTCGATCTGGTTCAAAGAAGTCTCGGACCGCAGTGCCTTCCCTTAAGAATTCTGGATTAGATGCAACACTGACATCTGACCTGCGAAGTAGCCGCGATAGACGCTCTGTCGTGCCCACTGGAACCGTGGATCGCGTTGCCACGATTGCGCCGGCAGGTAATACAGTCGCGATCTCGCTGACCACTGACTCAACTGCGGAGATGTCAGCGGATCCATTTTTTGCCTGCGGGGTAGGAACGCAAACAAATACCACAGTTGCATTTCTCACGGCATCTCGAGCGCTGGCAACGAAGCGGAGTAGCTGTTTTCTCACCGCCCCACTTACCAGTTCTTGAAGGTGTTCTTCGCGAAGATCGACATAACCATGATTGAGTTCTTGGACCTTGCGCTCGTTGCTGTCAGCGCATACGACCTGATATCCAAGAGCCGCAAAACCAACTGCGGTCGGAAGTCCGATGTACCCCGCGCCAATTACTGCAATTCGTTCAGTGTCCGAAACCGCGAACTTGTCAAGTTGCCGTTCAGTGGGCATACCCAGTGATAGTGACGAGGAGGGGTAACTAAATGGCAAACTCCGGTTGACACGACAGTTGCAATCGAGTGAAATTCAGCCGAGCAACCATTCCTTTGCACGCGCAAAGGCATCCGCAGCATCCATAGGTCGATGCGACGGGCGCGCAGCGTCATGGGCGAACCCGTGTTCCGCATCTGCATACTCCACCACCGAAACGCCAGTGCTCTTCAGTTCCGCAATGTCAGCTTGTGGCGTGTACGGATCCTTCAAGCCCACCACTGCCAACACGCGATCGGCGTGACCGCGATTGAGAATCTCGATCGGATCACCCTGTTTCGGCCCTTGCCAGCTCTCTGGCACATGGATCATTCCGTAGAACGAAGCGATCCGCGCAAAACGATCACTGCGCGCCGACTTGTGGCAGTACATACCCCCCATGCAGAACCCGATCAAGCCGACTCGACTGACTCCCAATGCGGCAGCGCCTTCCTCCAGGTCGCGAAGGTAGAGGTCGTCATCCATCGTCGGCATGGCTTGAACTCTGGGTTCGATTTCGAGCGGCAGGCCTCGGCCGGGGAACGGCTCAACGGCGATCACCTTCACCTGCCATTCGCGGGCAATTCGGGCGACGAAGTCATCAAATAGCGGTCGTAAGCCAAAGATGTCGGGCGCCACCACGATTCCTTGTGTGGCACCGTCAACGGTGGTGTCGATTTCAGCTTCGGTTCCGGATGGAAGGGTGATGCGCATGGGCTCATCTTGGCACGGTGAGTCTTTGGGTGACTGCAGAGGTGGGGGTCATTTCCCCCAATGTCTGCATGACAAACATCAGTCCACAACATCCATCAGTCCGTCATCCCTCGGGCCAATCGCCCATGGTCAAGCAACTCGTTGCGGAATGGGCGGCATTAGCCGCCAAGCCGAGCGTGCTTCGACACGTAAATGAGTGGGGTCTCCCCGGTGGCCCAATCAGTCAGCTCGATCAAATTCTCGAGCGATGCGGTTTTGGTCATGAAGCCGTCTATTCCGAAGGCGACCGTTGCCTTGCTCAAGTAATCGCTCGGGCTAGTCACGACGAACTCGCGGCACGCATCGTGCTCCAGCGAATCCTGCCGCCACTCATTGCCATTGCAGCTCGCCGTGGTCGGATTGTGAAGGGCGGTTTCAATGAAGCATTCAGCACCACTCTTGGTCACGCTTGGATCCTCATCCGCACCTATCCGATTAATCGGAGACCAGCAAAGATCGCGTCCAACCTCGTCCGCGATGCCGAGTACCACTCCTTCGTGCGGGAGGCTCGCCTCAAGCGAGTCAACGAATGCAGCCTTACTGAACGAGTAATCACCACGCAACCGCTCGCAACGACAACTACTGAGATTGACGAACTGTATGACGTGCTGGATGAGTCACGAGTACTCACTCGTCAACAAAAGGATGTCGTGAGACGATGTGCGGAAGGCCACTCGTTCGATGACATCGCCAAGGACTATGGCGTGACCGCTCGAACTGTCCGTGGTTGGAGACGCGAGGCGATCAACGCGTTGCGTGGACAAAGGCTGTGTGTTGAGTGAGTTTGGCCGTTCGAAGGCGAAGTGAGTTGGTCACCACAAACACGCTGGAAAATGCCATGGCGAGCCCCGCCCACATCGGATTCATAAAGCCGAGCGCCGCAATAGGAATCGCCGCTGTGTTGTAAGCGAAGGCCCAGAAGACATTTGCGGTAATTGTTCGCAAGGTGGCACGAGACAACAAGATCGCATCAGAAACCAACCGCAGATCACCACTGACGATGGTCAAGTCACTCGCGTTCATTGCCACATCAGTTCCCGTTCCCATGGCAATACCAACATCAGCCTGAGCCAATGCTGCGGCATCGTTTACGCCATCTCCCACCATCGCCACCGCGTAACCGCGTTGCTGCAGGTCTGCCACTACACGAACCTTCTCGGCAGGCAGAACACCGGCAATTACGTGTTGTTCGTCTGTCTTGATGCCCACTTGCTCGGCTACCGCAAGGGCCGTTTCTTTGTTGTCTCCTGTGAGAAGCACGGGACGGAGACCGAGATTCCGCAGCTCTGCAACAGCAGCCGCACTGTTTGGTTTGGGGCGATCAGCAACTACGCAGATCCCCTTTGCCGAACCACCAAACGCCACCAGAACGGCGGTGTTTCCAGAATTTCGCGCATCAGCGAGTGCATCACGAAGTGGCTTGGAGATCATCACCAGGTTTTGCGACAGCAATCCTTCTCCACCCACCATTACGCGCACACCATTGACAACACCTCGTGTTCCCATTCCTGGAACGTTCTCGAACTGCTGCACGCTTTCAAGCGCACCGAGTTCCGACTTGGCCGCAAGCGAAATGGCCTTCGCCACCGGGTGTTCACTCGCCCACTCCACTGCTCCCGCATAGCCAAGTACTTCTGCCCTCGTTGTTTCGGGAGAAAAGATCACATCTACAAGTTGCATCACACCAGTAGTAACCGTTCCGGTCTTATCGAACACCACGGTGTCAACACGCCGCGTGCTCTGCAATACGTCAACGCCCTTGATCACGATGCCCATCTGCGCGGCTCTACCACTTCCCACCATCAACGCGGTTGGAGTCGCGAGGCCTAAAGCACATGGACAGGCGATAATCAGCACTGCGACTGCCGCGGTGAACGAATCCGACAAGCGTTCGACGTCGTCGCCGAGAAACCACCATGCAGCAAAGGTGAGAATTGCAATGCCAATCACCGATGGCACGAACACACTGCTCACCCGATCAGCGAGTTTCTGCACTGGAGCTTTGGTTGTCTGCGCATCACGAACCAATTTCGCCATCTGTGCGAACGTCGATTCTGCCCCTACGCGACGGGCTCGCACCAACAAGCGTCCGGTCAGGTTCACCGTGGTTCCCGTTACACGGTCTCCCACCTTGACGTCTCGCGGAACGCTTTCACCAGTGAGCATCGACTCATCAATGGAGGAAAAACCATCTTCCACGATTCCGTCAGCGGCAATGATTTCCCCCGGTCGGATAACGATCAAATCATCACGCTGAACGGCAGACGCGTCGATGCGAACTTCTTCACCATTGCGAAGAACAGTTGCCTCACGCGCTCCCAAGGCAAGCAAGCTCCGCAGGGCGTCACCCGCTCGTCGCTTTGCCCGAGCCTCGAAATACCGGCCAGCCAACAAAAAGATCGTGACCGCGACCGCAACTTCAAAATAGACGTGGATGCCACCATCCATGTCCATTCCGGCATGTGCTGTCGCGTCGCCCCAAATCAAGGCCCACACTGACCAAGCCGTGGCCGCAACCACGCCCAGCGAAATCAATGTGTCCATCGTCGTGGAACGATGGCGAGCATTCATCAGCGCTGCCTTGTGAAACGGCCATGCTCCCCACGTGACCACCGGAGCAGAGAGGGCCAAGGCCCACCATTGCCAATTGTTGAACTGCAGAGACATGAACATCGACACCACAGCGACAGGAATGCCGAACACCATGCTCACGATCAAACGTGTGCGAAGCATTTCAACTTTTTCACGAACCTCAGCATCGAGCATGTCGGGGGTGGTGTCCTGCAAGAGACGCGCGCCGTAACCAAGCGATGAAACCGTCTCAATCATTTTCTCGGTGTCGACCCTCGTAGGGTCGAAACTCACTCGCGCCGATTCGGTGGCGAAGTTCACAGTCGCCGAAACACCATCCAAGTTGTTCAAACCTTTTTCGATTGACAAGGCACACGCGTTACATGACATGCCAGTAATCGACAGATCCAAGCACTTTTCAGATGTGTTTGAGGTAGTGGTCATCGTGGGTCGCCTGGGACTCGAACCCAGAACCAACGGATTAAAAGTCCGGTGCTCTACCATTGAGCTAGCGACCCGTGGCACGTACTGGAACTCGGAGTGGTACTCCTAGAAACTCCGAAACTAACGCCACTTGAGTTTACGCCGTCGCCTCGTTCCTCGGCCTGAAATTGAAGTTTGAGCACCTCTATCCCTGCGGCACCGCTCCACTAGTTTCATGAGAAATGCAGAAAATCGATGGTGTCACGGTTCTCAGTCCGTCAGATCTCTCGAATCACTTGGCGTGTCGACATCTTTCAAATCTGAACTTTCGAACGATGAATGGTGGTCCCAAACCACCGAAGGACGACGACGAACTCACTGAGATTCTGCAGAAGTACGGCGCAGAACACGAGTTGCGATACCTCCAGGCACTCAAGGCACAACTGGCCGAGACGGGTAAGACCGTCATCGATCTCGATGTTCAACGGTCAGCGCATGGCTCCTACTCCACTTCGGAGATTGAAGCCCGTGCAGGTGATGTAGCCAAGGCTTTTGCTGCCGGTCCAAATGCGCTCTACCAGCCAACGTTTTTCAACCGTGATGGCGAGATCGGCTGGATTGGACGAGCTGACTTCCTCGTACCCAAGGAGTTGTCATCCAACCTGGGTAACTACGCATTCGAACCATTCGACACAAAGCTGGCACGAATCGCCAAAGTGAATGCCTTGTTACAGCTGTGCTCGTATGCGGAACAGATTGCCGCAATCCAAGGAATAGCGCCCGAAGAGGTGCACATCGTCACCGGTTCATCAAAAGAAGGAACAGTGTCGGTGAGGTTGTCGGAAGTGTCGGCCTACTTTCGGCACGTTAAGCAGGCATTCCAAAACTCGTTAACCAGCAACTTTGAAGACGCGACTGAGCCCACTCCTGTCGAGCACTGTGGAATTTGTCGCTGGAGCAGGGTATGCGCAAAGACGTGGCGGGATAACGACGACATCACGTTTGTGGCGGGAGTTACCAACAGTTATCGGGAGATCCTGCGCAACGCGGGCGTGAAGTCACTACCAGACCTTGCCGGTGCATCTCACTCTCCCGACGACCTGCGACCAGAAGCCTTTGAACGCCTTCAGTTACAGGCACGTTTGCAACTGCTTACACGTCAAGCCAAACAAGAAAATCCATCAGCCAAACCTATTTACGAGTTCATTCGACCATTAAAAGAGCGTCGCGGGTTCAATTTGCTTCCCGAACCGGCACCAGGCGACATCTTCTACGACATCGAAGGTCATCCTTACCGTGGCGAAGAAGGCCTGGAGTACCTGCACGGCTTGGCCTGGGTCGATGAACAGGGTTCGCTGCAATACAAAGCGATCTGGGCGCACGATGAGGAGAGCGAGCGCTTGGCGCTGCAGGGCGTCGTCGACTTCATCTACGAGCGCATTGCTGAGCCAACAGGTAGCGATCTCCGCGTGTATCACTTTGGACACTACGAACCTTCCGCTTTACGCAGGCTCTCTACGCGGTACGCAACCTACGAAACCAAGCTTGAGCGACTGTTTCGCGAATCTCGTTTTGTGGACCTCTCTCGCGTTGTCACCCAAGCACTGCGAATCGGCGTTGAGTCGTACTCAATCAAGAAACTCGAAGAACTGTACGACTTCACTCGCGACGATCTCGTTGAAGAGGGTGGGCTCAGCATTATTCACTACGAGAACTGGATCAACTCCAGAGATACCCAGGAATTCGGGTCCGTAGGAGACACCTCAATTCTCGATGGATTGGCGAAGTACAACCGAAATGACTGTTTCTCCACTGTTCATCTCCGAACATGGCTCGAGGAGAAACGAGCGGAGTTCTTGTCAGAACTCGATTCAGCGGAAGCCTCGATACTCATACGTCCACATCTCAATGTGGTGATCGACGATGAATCGATAGGTACTGGATTAGTTGCGCAGTTGAACGTTGGTCGTTTTGAACCAGAACTGAGTGAGGAAGACACACGACGACTTGAGCACCGCTGGCTAATGGCCGACTTGCTCGACTTCCACAAGCGCGAACGTTCGGTCGAGGTTTTCGAGTTTCTGCAAATGGTGAACAAAACCGATGCAGAGCTCTACGACGACCCAAACGTAATCGCCGGTCTTGAACTTGTCAGTGAGTTGGAGAGCACTCCCGCGGTAGGACGACGAAACCCCGCCGTGATTCGCAGGTACCGATTTGATCCAAATCAACTTACAAAGCTCGATAGTGGTGACCAGGTGACTGCTACCAACTACTACTCGCCACCAAACCAAGATGGTGAACGAGTGGCAAAGCCCTCGATCTCTTTTGAACGGCTGGATGTGGATAGCGGAATTGTTGACCTGCGAATCTCATCAGCAACGATTCCTATCCCAGATCCTGTCGCCATCTTCGAGAACAAGTCGGTCAACAAGAAGGGCTTTGAAGATGCTCTAATTGAACTCGCCACATTGGTGCTCGACGGCAAAGACACCGCATTTCGAGCCTCGCACGATTTGCTGAGGCGAAGCCCACCGCGCTTTCGGTCTCGCTCACTAACGAACGAGAATGAGCGCGGCGAGATTGGTTGGGAAACCATCAGCCAGCTTGCTGGCGACTTGGATCATTCGTACTTCGTAATCCAAGGACCGCCCGGTACGGGAAAGACATATTCCTCTGCAAAAGCAATCCTGCAATTGATCCGCGAGGGACATCGAGTCGGAATTGCAGCCAACACGCATAACGCCGTCGAACAGCTTCTCTCTGAAATTGCTGACCACGCGGGTGACTTTGGATTTAGCGATGACGATCCATTGATGGTGTTGCACAAACCACGCGACGGTGTTGACTCGGCATTTCACTCTCCAACCACTGCGATCAAGGTGACCGCGAAAACCGACAACAGCAAAGTGGGAGCAGAAGTGGCGAAGAATCACATCGTGGCGGGTACAAGCTTCCTCTTCACCAGCACTGCCATGCGCGAACGCGTGGACGTCCTGTTTATTGATGAGGCTGGTCAGCTCTCACTGGCAGACACTCTTGGAGCCTCACTTTCTGCGAAAAACCTCGTTCTTGTAGGCGATCCACAGCAGTTGAAGCAACCCACCAAAGCTGCGCACCCAGGCCATTCGGGGCTTTCTGGTCTTGAGTACATCAATCAGGAAGCCGACGTTGTGCCCACAAATTTTGGTGTGCTCTTGAGCGTTACCCGTCGCATGCATCCCTCCATTACTTCATTTGTCTCCGAACAGGTATACGAAAGCAAGTTGCAGTCCGAGAAGACTTGCTCGCTGCAACAAATCGGCGGTGACGATGAATTCTCTGGAGCCGGTTTGCGATGGGTTCCCGTCGATCATGTCGGTCGATCTACTTACTCACCCGAGGAATGTGAAGTCATCGTTGAGCTGTACTTCCGAATGATTGGCAGGCTGTTCACTGATAGAGACGGCGTCAAAAGACCGATGACGAGTGAGGATCTCTTTGTAATCGCGCCGTACAACCATCAGACCCACAAGCTGCGACAGGGGCTCCTTGCTCACCCTAAAGCATCCAACCATGGCGTAACCGAAGACCTAGTGAAGAGGCGCGTAGGAACCGTCGACAAAGCACAAGGCGACGAGGCTCCGGTCGTGATCATTTCCTACACATCGTCAAGCGGTGATGACGTTCCACGAGGGATGGAGTTTCATTACAGCAAGAATCGGTTCAACGTTGCAGTTTCTCGTGCGAAGGCACTTGCAATTGTTGTAGCTAATCCGCGTCTACTTGATATCACCTGCAAAACAATCGAACAGGTGAAGCTCGCCAACATGCTGTGCCGTTATGCCGAAGTGGCCAACACCGTCAGGGCTTAGTTGTCGAGTCCCTTCATCGCTGAAACATACGCACAGTTGCCGCACCTGGCACCTGACTTTGGCATTTCGCCGAGAAGTAGTCGCGCCACACCTTCAATGAAACCGACGAAGCGATCGGGTTCACGTTCGACCGGCTCATACGCCGTCGGGAAGGAAATCGAAGGGTCGGTGCTGCCGTCGTAGGCCACCTCGCCCACGGCCCACACCATCAGGCCAAGAGTCTCCACCTTCCGAGGCTCGCCCGATGCCGGATTGGCGAGGATGTAGTCGTACGCCGCAAGTTGTGGCCAATAGAAGTCGCCCTTGCCGTTGTTCTTACCCACGATCTTCGTGTCGATAATGCCGTAGGTGCCGTGTTCGTATCGAAGTAAGAAGTCGTATTTCCCGATCAATGACAACGGACTTTCTTCTCCGTCCACCTTGATGGGAGAGCTCTGCACCTTTAAGCCCGTACTGTCCACGACACCAGCTGGAAGCGTGGCCGAAAAGTCATGTGAGGTCTTGTCCTTGTACCACTTCTCCTGGCGAGACGACAGCGACGTAACCAGTCCCGGCATCATCCCTGAAGCAACGATGCCGAATCGATACTTCAACCAGAAGCACCGTTTGCAGTCGTTCCACGAGAACGTCAAGTCCGAAGGGCTGATGGTTGTCTTGGCAAATTCAATACTCATGAGGTCGCAACCAGTCTCTCATGAAGCAGGGGCATCACATATCGTGGGGGCACTGATGGCAACTGTGCGCAAGCAAGGCAACCGTCGCAAGACGGGCAAGGAGCAGTACTACACCCCGCCCGCTACTGCTTCGGCCATTGTTTCGCGACTCCTGTCACAAATGCCATTTGCTCGCGAACGCGCCTGGATTGAGCCAGCTGGTGGTACAGGCTCTTTTATTGATGCAGCCCGCTCGCTCGGGGTTTCCACCATCATCAGTTACGACATTGAACCGCACCATCCAGACGTGAAGCGAGGCAACTTTCTCAAGCAGAAGCTGAAGATCTCAGGGGCTGTTGCCGTGGGAAACCCTCCGTTCGGTCGCAACAATGCACTTTCCGTTCCCTTTTTCAATGCGTGTGCAAAACATTGCGACGTGATCTGTTTCATCGTCCCAAAGTCGTGGCGCAAGTGGTCCGTAATCAATCGTCTAGATCAGTCGTTTCACCTTGTCGATGACTATGACCTACAGGTCAATTACGACAACGTGGAAGGAGGTGAACTTTCAGAAAAGTTCTGGCTGAACACCGTGGTCCAAACTTGGGAACGACGAGGCAACCCCCGCGGCAAGATTTCCGTTGAGGACCGAGGTGTGGTGAGAAAAGCCACTCCTCGCAGCGCTGATGTGTCTCTCACCATCTTCGGCTTCAGTTGTGGCACCTTGAAGACAGAGTTTCTACGCAAGCCAAACACCACGCAAATCTTTCTCACACTGCATCATCCGCGAGCGCTCGAGGCGCTGCAAAACATCGACTATTCACGCTTCTCGCAAAACACTGCCTACACAGCAGCGCTCTCACTACAAGAAATCAACTATCTGCTGAATGAGTATCTGTTCGGTGATTCTGGACTGATCGTCAACTAAACCACTTAAGGCTTGGTGCTCTCCTCCACCCACCGTTCAAATTCAGGCGAACCCGCTTCAACCTGCACGACGGAAACAGCCGGCAAGTCGTAGGAGTGCAACTCATCGATCACTCGAACTACTTCTGTTCGTCGATCCTCCGTAGTCTTGACGAGGAGCATCACCTCACTCGCCTGCTCTACCGAGTCATTCCACCGATATGCGCTCGAAATCGGCCAAGTGTTTCCACACGCAATGAGCCGCTGCTCGAGGAGAGCCGATCGAATCGTGCTTGCCTCACCTTCATCCACGCACGAAACAAACAAGTCAATGAGTGCCATGAGCGAAACGGTACCTTCATCGGCCAGCCTGATGTAAGGGTGCCCAAATAGCGAAATACCTGCTCGGTACAATCGCTTATGGCCTTTGGCGCCGCCTACTCATGGTCTTGACTCCCCCGCAACCTGAGCTCGCCCACTTGGACGAGCACTACCAACGCATTTGTGCAGCGTTCGATCGCGGAGAACTGACTGCCGTCGACGCTCGAGCTCAAGTTGCGGAGTTACGTCACCTTGATGAATACGGCCGAGTGTGGACAATAGATCCCAAGCGCTCCGGCAAGCGCGCAGCTTTTCGCCACGACGGCAGTGACGAACCGGCAGCACTTGCTCCCACCACCCTGAACCCCGAACTTGCTCCCTTGGACATGCAGTACCAATTCATCTGCGCCGAGTTTGATCGCGGCGCAATCACCGCGGGCGAAGCCCGTGGACTGGTGAAAGCCCTTCGGCATGTCGACGCTGAAGGTCGAACATGGACGATTGACACAGAAAAGTCAGGAAAACACGCGGCATTCAAGATGGACGAGCCTGACGATTTTGCCGATACAGCAGAAGTATCTGAGGAACTCGAGGTCGTCGACGACTCCCGAATGAACTACACGGCGCCTCTGCGTCGACCCGTGAGCAAAGAGCAGTCACAGCGCACATTGAAAGTTGCGCTCGTGCTCGGGCTTGCAATCATCCTGTTGTTTGCTGGAATGCGGTACGTGATCGGTGCAACTTGGGGTTCGGTGTCGAGTGATTCAGCCAACACCAATGAGATCTTCATCCCCGAGGGCGCAGTGCAAACCGTGCCGTTCGAGACCGTCGTCACCACTCCACAATCTGGTCCACTCACCAAGATCGAGGCTTACGGAACTCGAGACGAAGTTCCCTTCAATGTGGACATTGAATTTGGTCGATCGGTGATGAATGAGCCCCTTATTGTCCATCGTCGTGGCACCGTTGGAGCGCCCCGAGTGGTCGTAGTGGGAACGATTCATGGCGACGAACCTGCAGGGCTTGAGGTGACCGCAATCCTGCGCACTATCCGTATCGAGGATCCCATCGATTTGTGGATCGTCGACAACTTGAACCCCGATGGCTCCAAAGCTGAAACTCGTCAGAATGCCAACCAGGTTGACCTGAATCGCAACTTCGCTCGTCGTTGGGAACCAGTCGGAAAGCTCGGCTACTGGCAGTACTCGGGTCCGAGTGCAGCAAGCGAACCAGAAACCAAGGCAATGTCACGACTCGGCGAACTCATCAATCCTCAATTCACCGTTTGGTACCACCAGGACTACTTCCGCATCACGCCCGGAAGTGGTCGTGAAGGAAATATCCGGGAGCGTTACGCCAACTTGGTGAACCTCCCACTCCTCACGATCACTGGTGGCAGCTACAGCGGTACCGCGAACATCTGGGCGAGGTCGGTCGATACCGATGACGGCGTCTCACTCACCGTGGAATTCGGGCCGTCTCCGTTGCGCCCCGGCGAAGCCGCGGCAAACGCGAGCGCCGTGTTCACGATCGTGCGTGAGTTCTACCTCAACCAGTAGCTAAACCCGGCGATTGGTCGTGCACGCAAGCGTGCGGTTCTTGCCGTCTTCGTAACAATGTCGGTTGGTGTCACGTACGTCGTACTTTTTCATCCAGTTGATCTCCGAATCCGCAATTGCGGGAATTGAGCACGGGTATGCGCCATCTTCAGGACACGGATTGTCGACGACACTTGCCACGATCCTCGAGAGATACCAACCGAGCGCGAGAGTTCCCTCGAGCTTCAAGTGGATTCCATCCTTTTCGAACCAGTCCGGGCTTGAGTAACTGAACAAGTTCCAATTGGCAATCGTGAGTTGCGGATAGTCACCGCTCTCAGCAATCTCTCGAAGTTGCTTGTTGAAGTCCGAATACACCGAACGCTCACCTCGCGACCCCGGAGCGGGGAACTTGAGTGACTCCTTCAGGCTCAGCATCACCAACTTTGCTCCGCGATATCGAGCCATGTCGGCCAACTCGCGAACCTCTGCCTCAAACTCAGTCGTCCAGCTGTGATATCCAGCCATCACCACCACCACATCGACTGGCTCGTTGTAGTTCTCAAGCACGGAGACGGCGCTCTCGGGAACTCGCTTTTCACGACCTTCACACGACTGAAGCGCAATCTTGCGACAACTCTCGACATCCAACGTGTAGTTGAACCCCTCAAGGCTTTGTTGACCATCCTCGAACCACCGAAGTGACGCCATGGTTGAGTCTCCAAGCAGAAGAACATTGACATCCTTTGGCTCAGGTGCTGGCAATGACACCACGGGCTCGCCATTTGCATCGAGTTCAGCAAGTTCTTCTGGCACAACAAAGCGTTGTGCTCGAGCATCGATACGGGGAGCAACACCAAAGAGCACCGCAGTCAAGGAAAACACGGCTAGTACCGAGCCAAGCCCAACCGTCACGCTGCGCATGGAACGAAGCGACAACCAATCATTGACACGAACTGGGTGCTCGATCGCCGTGTACGTAAGACCGGAGAGCGCCGTAGTAAATGCGATGAGAAGTACCCAACCAAGAAATGTCGGTGTACCGAATTTGGCTTCGACAAGTACGAAGATCGGCCAATGCCACAAATACAACGAGTAGCTCCACGCCCCGACATGCTGAAGGGGTCGTGCCCTCAACACCACTTCAGGGCCGAATCGAGTGCCACCTGCAACGAGCACGAGAAGTGCGCCGAGGACCGGAAGCAAAGCCGCATAACCGGGGAATGGAGTTGCATTACTGAAACCCACGGCCGAACCGACAATTGCAGCAATACCTACCCAACCAGCACCTGCTCGCAAATGTTCTGGGATTTCACGCACCCGTGACCCATAGAGAGCGAGCGCGGCGCCAACGAGAATCTCCCAAACCCGTGCTTGTGGCAAGTAATAGGCACCACCCGGATTGCTTGGCGTGAGCAGAATTCCCGTCACGAGCGATGCCAATAGCAACGCCACGACAATGCGACCAAGCAACTGGCGCCACTGCTTCTTTGAATAATGAATGACCGCGAAGATGACAAGCGGCCACACGAGGTAGAACTGCTCCTCCACCGCAAGCGACCAGTAGTGCTGCAGTGGCGAAGGTGGCGTGACGCCTAGCAAGTACTCGCTACTCGTGTAATACAGGACGATGTTGGTGGAGAATCCGATTGCACCGAGTGCCACCGTGGTGAGTTCGCGTACGCGCCCTGGCTCCAGCATGAAAACACCTGCCGCAACGGTGACGATCGTGACGAGGAGCGACATTGGCAATAGCCGCCGCATTCGACGGGCCCAAAAATTACGAAGACTTACTTGGTCAAATCGGTCGGCTTCTTCCACAAGAAGGTTGGTGATGAGAAACCCTGAAATAACGAAGAACACGTCAACCCCGACGAAACCCCCCGAAACAAAGGTTGCGCCTGCGTGATAGAGCACCACCAACGCCACCGCGACGGCCCGAAGACCTTCGATGTCAGCGCGGCGTTTGGAAGGGGCCGAACTCATTGCCCATCATTTTGGCATTGATTGGTTGTGTGGTGCCTATGCAACATTGGCCACGAGCACACCCATGGCTGCAAACTGCAACACACCGGCCACCACGGTAAAGACATGCCACACCTCGTGATATCCAAAAATGTGTGGGACGAGTCGTGGCCTTTTCATGAAAAACAGCACTGCACCAACGGTGTAGGCAATACCTCCAAGCGCAAAGAGTAAAAGGCTCGTGAGGCCCGCCCGGTGGTATACCCACGGCAACACACCGAGTACGGCCCAACCAATGACGAGATACATCGCAGCTGCCGTCTTGCGCGCCTTACGCACGAACTTGAGTCCAATGCCAATTGCCGCGGCCGTCCAGATCGCAATCAGAAATGGCACACCCAATTCGCTGGGCAATGCCAGCAAGCTCACCGGCGTGTACGTGCCTGCAATCAATACGTAGACCATGGCGTGATCGAGTTGCTGCATGGTGTGCTGAGCCCGATACGACTTGGTGAAAAGGTGATACGAGGCCGAAGTGGAAAACAATGCGAGTAGTGAAGCCACATAGACAAGCACTGACGTCCGCGCGATGCCACTTGGCGTGAAGACCGTAAGGATGACACCTGCCGGAATCGCACAAGCAAAAGCGACGGCGTGAATTCGCCCACGCCACCGCGGACGCCACTGACCGCTTGCATGATGGAAGACCGGTGCTCGAGCCATCTTCCTCCTTATGAGTGGGACACTACCTCGGTGCCATACCTACGATGCGATTGAATTGCACGGAATGAAATAAACAGCGCTGGTAGGACAAGAACAAAGTTCGATGCCGCGAGCATGGGATCGTCAATCATCAACGAGTAAATGCCCCACGAAATCGTCGTGAGCGCAAGCAGCGCATTACCCGATGCCGAAACACCTTTCAAGTGGGATTGCCTTGCGGCTTTCCACACTTGGGGAACAATGCCGACGCTACCGACGACCCCCGCAACGCCAGCCAATGTATTCAGACTCAGCTCTTGCATAATCAACGAAAATCCATAGACACACACCACGATGGTGACGAGAATCTTTATGGGAAGAACTTTGAGCCTCACCATCTGAACGAGCACAACACCAATACCAATTACCACCATGCCATTACCCGTCGAGACCAAAGGCTTTGACGAGACAATCCCATAAACGACCCACATACTTGCCCCAGAGAAGCCCTGCACCTGGCTCAAAACCGAGATCCCCTCGACCGTGTTTCGCCTGACCACTCGCCATGCCTGTGGGATCGTGAAGGTAAAGGAAAGTGCGACACACCATGCACTGAACACATCCCGAAAATCCACGCGGCAACACTACGGCTCCGTCGTGGGACACGAGGCGTTCTCTCGTTAGCGTGATCTGCAATGCAGTGCACGTTTGCCGTCACCCTCTCCACGAAAAGATGGACGAACGAGACTAAGACGCACTGTGTAGAGGCCATCACTGGTTGGCTCGGAAAGAACTTTCCCGCCGATCGCCTGCCTGCCAACATTCGAGTTCGCGTTCGTCCCCTTGGAGATGACGATGTATACCGAGCCGAGGTGATGAACACCCAGCCAAGTGGGATGGATTCCATCCTGATCACACTCGCCGCACTTTCCGGCCAACTGGTGTTCGACCTACGCGAACGCTTTGTACCTTCTGCTAACTCGGTGATCCCACGACGGAAAGCTGCGCTTCCTCCAAAGCCTGTGCTCGGACTAGTAGCCGCAATGTCTCAATTACTTGAGGTGTATGACGCTGAGCGTCGCGTTGACGGCAAGGTGCGCCAAGTTAATGCGGAACTCGAAGGTCAGGCTTTGGCCGCCGATTTCCGCGATGCACCTGCTCGACGACTACCGATCATTGCCGAGTTCGTGAAAGGTCGAGATCCGAGCACCACCATCACTGGTTCACTCGCTGGCGACTTGGTGGGCGTCGCCAGCGTCGCACATATTCATGATGAGAAGGCGCTCAACGCCTTCAACGATTACTGCGGATCGTCAGTGCTTTCCATGAATTACATCACCGTGTTGTGGCCAAGGGGTGTGCAACCTTTCACCCTGCACACCTCACAGCCATCGAAAGAGCAAATTCTCGGGCCAATCCTTGACGCTGCGGCGACTCAAACCGAACCGGTAGTGCAATTGCTTGGTCGTCCAACGCCACGAGTGGTCGAGCCCACCCCGCGCACCATTGTGGTGACAGCATCCACACCGAATACCGAGGAATTAGATCAGTTGCGTCAACAGAATGACGAACAACGCCTGCACATCGACTTACTCGATCAGGAGTTGGAGGAAGCCGAGCTAGAGCGGGACGAATTGGCCGAAACTGTTGAGGCACGCGATCAAGAAGTGTCTCTTCTGCGCAGCACGCTCGCCGACCTCGCAATCGAATTGCACGATCTTGACACTGAACTCGCGCGTGTTGCGCCCGAGCGATCGATGCGCAACGTGCTTGAGGCGGTAGTGCGTGCAAAGAACGAGTGTCGCAACTTGACCTTTGCTCACAGCGCCCTAGAAACTGCCGACAAGTTGCAGGGGCCGATGCCCCGCAAGGTCTTCTCAATTCTCAAAGCGTTGGACACCGCAGTGGGCGAATGGCGCTCAGACCGCTTCCCTCTCGCCGGTTTGCGCTCGTATCTACGCGATGAACTGGGACTCGACTACGTGGCGGGCATCAGCGACAATGCCGAACAGAAATTTGGTGCCAACTACACCATCACACACAACGGCAAGACGATCGTGCTCGGCCCCCACGTTCGCCACGGACGAGGTCGTACTTTGCTGCGCATCTACCTCCACGTCGATGAAGCCACGAAATCCATGCTCGTGGGCAAGGTGACGCGGCACCTCGAGGACAGCACATCCTAAGAACGGGCTTACTGAAGCTCTACTTCAGCTCCGAGTTTCCTGAGCTCGAGCTGAATTGTTTCCGCACTCAAACGATCCCAGGATTCAGCCAAGACGGCCGGCGAATTATCGATAGCAACTTTGATATCTCCCAATTTGAGTTGCATCATCGACTTAATAGCTCCAGCTAATGCGATCCTCTGGCTCGTCAGAGCTGGGACGGATACCAGTACAACCCTGACGAGTTCATCATTAACCCGCATGTCCTCCGCTTGTTCGCCTATTGCGATCAAGTATTCATCAGGGTGCTTTACCTTCTTCGGCAGGATTCTTCGATATTCATTTAGAACATCACGAAACAACTCAAGTTCGTCATCAGATTCCGCAACTGCAATGTCGACTTCAGTCAATGTTCGCTTACAATTTGCAATCACTTCTTCAAAAATCGATTCATAAATTGTTGTAGCCTTTTCATCCAATCTCTTTTCGGGAGTTTGACAGCCAGCATCAAGTAACGCCATCGCTATCCAAACATCCTCAATGTTTGGCAACTCAGCAATCCATACTTTCGATCCCGACTTCGGAGCGATCAGTATTTGCCGCCCCTTTGAACTGAAGTCAACAATCTTTTTGAAGTCGGTTGTCTTTGTGAACATTTTCCCAGCAAATGAAACCCCCAAATTGCTGATCAAAAACTTTCCTCTATCAATAATCGTAAGTTCGTCAGGCGCCGGATAACTGACCGATGTTGAAGAACTAAAACCACTCGAACTTCCCCCTCCAACGCGAACTCCGCGATAACCGACACTTCCACCAGATGACGTTCCTGTGTAGGTGGACTCTCTATGCGTTACACGAGCTCCTTTACGAACTTCGATCAATACGCAGCCACCCGTGGAATAGATACTCCCCGGATTCTCCGAGTTGAATAGAGAACGATCAATACTGATCATTTGTTGTTCAAATCGAATCCGAGCATTTTTCATCGCCGCGTTCTTGATGAACTCATTCTGAAAGGACTCTTTTGTAATTTGAATTTTCTTCTTCCACTTGAATTTGTAGGAGAACCAGCTGATTGATGGTCCACTGCTCTCTATCGCCTCGGAACGGTTGTCGACCTCATTGCGGTCTTCGTCCAGTTTCAGAACTCGATCGCCTCTAAATTCGGATTGTGCCTCGACGTTGGACAACGAGTTTCTTTCAGTACTTGATTTGTCATTACGTTCGATAATTGCCTCGAGATCAAGACGAGGCTGAAATTGACGCAATTTCTCGATCAATTTTATGAAACCTTTTTCGCTTGAACGCTCTGTCAATTGACCACACCGAACTATTCGACCGTCTCTAGATTTGCCCTTAATCCATTTTGTTGACATCAGAAGTGACTTGATTTCCAATTCAACAAGATGTGACCAAAGCACGAATTCAGCAATTTTCTCCGAGTCACTTTTTGAGTTGATGAGAATCAGCCGCGCATTGGTCGCGATCGCAAAGTCCACCATTGGACCACGCACACGATTCACCGCTGCAACTCCAAGAATCTGCTCGTCCGCTATAAGAATCGCTTGAAGACTCAACTCAATTCTGGACTGAGCACGTCGAGCTTTTTTGCTCCAAACCAATTCTGCGGACTGATCTGTTCTACTCTCTTGCCCCTCTGTCGCCTCGGCTAAACCGTTAGTGGGACTCTTTTCGTAGTTCATTAGATCCTTTGATTCGGGATCAACAGTCACGGAGATTTCAGTATCAGGTTGCTCATCGGCTTTGTCTCCCTCTGTCGGGGTCAGAAAGGCAACCAACATGTTTCCCAGCCAAAAGACTGCCAAGGTAAACGGGCTGTCCAACATCGCCGAAACGACGAGTGATAACAAGTTGAAACCTGCTATCAAGCGACTAAAACGCGACTTGCGGAGAGAACTCACGAATGTCGGCAGAAGAGCGCCAAAGGTCGAAATCGAGAGAACCAACCAAAGAATTACAACTGGTCGGCGATACCAAGGTTTCTTCACTTTGATTTTCTCTTTGGACACCTACGCGATAGTAGAGCCCAATACGTTCTGTTGTTTATCTCAGAATTGCATGCAAAAGGGTCCTCGCCCCCTTAGCTGTGCGAACGGTCATTTCCTGAGAAGGATCGAGTCCAGTCCAATAGGGTGACGGCATGACATCTGCCGTCTACAACCTCTCCGATCAGTACATCGAAAAGCAGGCCGAACTAGACCCGGGTACTGCCACCTACCTCGGAATTCCCGGCCACGACCACGAGATGACCGATTTCAGCCCTGCTGGACACGAAGCCCGCGCTCAACTCGATCGTGACACGCTCACCGCGCTGAACGGACTCGACATTTCGAGCGACGCGGATCGTCTTGCGGCCGGTGTTCTGCGGGAATCGCTTGAGCTCGGCGTGCAGGAGTACGCGGCGGGTGAGCATCTCCGCTCCATCCGGGTGATTGCTGGCGACGTGGACGCTGCGCGATCGATCTTCGACCTCATGCCCACTGAAACCGCAACTCACTGGTCGACGATTGCCGAACGAATGTCTGCAGTCCCCCAGGCGTTCGCAGGAATGCGCGAGTCATGGAGTCTCGGAGCGTCGAAGAATGTCGTGGCACCAAAGCGCCAAGCACTCGCGGTTGCCGCTCAACTCGAAACATGGGCTGGAACCCCAAGTGCGCCCGGGTTTTTCACCATGTTCGTCGAACAAGCCGCGTCCGTTTCCGGGGCGCCTATCGAGAAGTTGCGCGAAGTGGCGAAACGAGCATCCACTGCGCTAGCCGAGACCGCCAATTTTCTGCGCAAGGAATACGCGGCGAAGGCCGACCCGAGAGATGGTGTCGGCCCCGATCGACATGCGCTTGCTCGCCGCCGCTACCTCGGTATGTCGATCGACGCAAAGGATGCCTACGAATGGGGATGGCAGGAAACCAAGCGACTCGATGCTGAAATCGCTCGCGTATCGGGTGAAATCAAACCCGGTGCCACAGCTGCCGAAGTACGCCACCTGCTCGACACCGATCCAGCCCGCGCCATTCAGGGCGAGGACAACTTGCGCAATTGGCTTCAGGAAATCATGGACGAAGCGCGCGACTTTCTCATCTCGAACAAGCACTTCGACATTCCCCGTGAAATCCACACCTGCGAAGCGATGATTTCTCCACCTGGTGGTGCGGCAGCGATGTATTACACCGGCCCGAGCGAAGACCTCAGCCGTCCCGGCCGCACCTGGTATCCGGCCAACGGACGCACGGTGTTTCCAAAGTGGAGCGAGCCGACCACCGCGTACCACGAGGGAGTCCCTGGGCATCACCTACAGGTGGCCACGGCGACGATCAACTCATCGAAATTGTCAAGGTTCCAGCGCAACACGTTCGTCTCTGGTCATGGTGAGGGTTGGGCTCTCTACGCCGAGCGCCTCATGGACGAATTCGGCTTCTTCAAGAACAACGAATACCGACTTGGCTACCTATATGCGCAGGCATTCCGGGCAGCACGCGTCGTGATCGACACGGGCGTGCACTGCGGCTTGCCAATCCCACAGGATTCGAACTGGCACCCGGGCGAACACTGGACACCCGAGTTGATGCTTGAGTTCCTCACCGCCCGATCATCGAGCGATGCTGAATTCAATCGTTCAGAAATTGACCGTTACCTCGGCTGGCCGGCACAAGCGATCTCCTACAAGCTTGGCGAACGAGTGTGGCTTGATCTCCGTGATCAGGCGAAGCAGAAGCACGGCACGAAGTTCGATCTGCGCGCGTGGCACGCACATGGGCTCAACCTTGGCAACCTCGGTCTCGACCTGTTGAAGTCCGAGATGTCAAGGTTCTGACCAAACGCTAGGACACCACCACCACTTGGGTGCCGGGCTTTGCCCACCGGTAGATGAACATCGCATCCTCGGTGGATGAGCGCAGACACCCGCTTCCCTGAGGGGTGCCGAGTTGCGCCTCGGTCTGCATCGGTTTCCCATTCCTCATTGGAATTTCGTGGAAGCCGATGTTGATGCCGTTCAAGCCCTTGGCAAAACGGGTCATGAACCGAAACGTGACACCCGGCTCAAGTGGGCTGAACGACTCAGAGGACTGACTGAACACGCGATAGGTGCCCTTGGCCGGGCGATCGCGCTTCCCCGACACCAGGAAAGTGCGGATGATCTGCTCGTCCCTGCTCACCACCCAAACACGTTGGCGAGCGATCGAATACACCACCCGTCGGCCTTCGCCTGACTTCATTGGCAAGGTGAGGACGTCCGACATGAACGCTTGGCTGTCCGATGGACCGGCATACGCACATGTCGTGGCTGCTGGGCCAACCAAGAGGAGCGCAAGAGCGACAACAAGGCCTCGACGGAACATCTCCGATATTTTATTGGCGCAGTTCATGTCCCACTCGTCAGGCGAGGATGGCGCGTGTTGATGACGTGCCGATTCGAGTGGCTCCTGCTTCGATCATCGCCACCGCCGAATCCCACGTGCGAATGCCGCCACTCGCCTTCACGCCAATGCTCTGTCCAACCGTCTGACGCATGAGCCTCACGGCATCGAGCGAAGCACCACCCGAGTGGTGAAATCCGGTACTCGTCTTCACGAACTGTGCCCCACCGCGCACTGCGGCGTTACAAGCACGAACGATCTCATCGTTGGTGAGAGCAGCGGATTCGATGATCACTTTCAGCAGTCCTGACGTGCTGGCTCGCACAGTGGCTACCTCATGTTCAAGTTCGCCCCACCCACCTTCCTTCACAAAGTAGAAATTGATCACCATGTCGATCTCGAGAGCGCCCTGTTCACAAGCGCGCTTTGCCTCGAGAGCTTTTGCTTCAGCCAGATGGGCACCGCTGGGAAAGCCCACCACACTGGCGATCGGCAATCTTCCCGCCACCTCGTTCACGGCTACCGCCACCATGGTGGGCGATACACACACGGCGGCCACCGAAAACTCGAGCGCATCGGCGCAGGTCATCCGAATGTCATCCGCAGTTGCTTCGGGCGCGAGGTGCGTGTGATCAATCATTGCTGCAACCTGCGCCTTGTCAAGCGACATTCCTGCAGGTTACGGCAGGGGCGCGATCGGCATCCAAGCGAGTAGTTTCATTTGCGCAATGGCCACCCTGCGATTCAGTTTCGGCACGATGGGCTCGGGAAAGAGCACCTTGGCGCTGCAGATTCACCACAACATGACGTCGCGTGGCGTGCGCGGATTGTTGGTGACCAAGCTCGATCGTGAAGGCACGAAAGTGACCAGCCGACTCGGCGTTTCCGCGCCGGCGATCGAGATGTCCCCGGAACTCGACCTGTTCGAACTGGCACAGGACCGAATGCCAATTTCGTTCATCGTGTGCGACGAAGCCCAGTTCTACACGATCGACCAGTGCAACCAACTTGCGCGCGTGGTGGATGAACTTGACATCGATGTCTACGCATTCGGTTTGATCACTGACTTCCGCGGAATTCTTTTTGATGGCACCAAGCGACTACTGGAGATTGCCGACCAGCGCACTGAGATGCAGGTGGAGGCGCGGTGTTGGTGTGGCCGACGAGCCAACAACAATGCGCGACTCGTCAACGGTCGGATTGTCTACGAAGGTGAAACCGTCGTCGTTGGCGACACCGACAAGGCAAAGAGCGAACCTCTCTTTGGCGACGAAGTTCGCTACGAGCTGCTCTGCCGTCGCCACTACCTCGCCGGAGAACTCGGCTGATTCACACTCCGCGAGCGGCCAATCAAGGCGAATAGCAAAGCTACGACGGCGACACCGATCGCATTGCCCACGTAGTCCGCGAGTTGTCGTGAACGAATCTCAGTGAATGCTGGTTGCAGCGTCTCCACCAGAGCGCTCCAGAAGAACAAAGCAACGAGTACAGCCCACCATTTGGCACGAAACGCCCACACAAAGACGAGGCTCGTGGCTGCCCACACGAGCACATGCAGATCGACATCATTGCCAGGACGAGAATCGAGCACCGATTCCGTAACGCCCTCGTTCACTCGCAGGAAGAATTCGATTGTTGATTGCCACCACTCGATGACCGTGTCCGACCACATGAATGCCGTGACTACAGCAAGCAGCGTGAAAGCGAGAATGCGGCGATTCACGCGACGCGAATGGCGCGCTTAACCGGACGATCCCAGCCAGGCTGGCCTGTGGACTTCGGGCTCGGCCAGAGGCCCGGACCCATCTCCACCATTCCGTGGTGCGCGCCATAAGCACCAAGCAAGTTGAGGAATGGGGCTGCGTCGAATGCCTCTGCACCGCGCACACCCGTTCCCTTCCAACTTCCTGTGCTTAACAGCTCGAGTGCCACCACCGGACAAATGGCTGTCTGCCACAGCACCGCTTGCGAACCCCACTCGCGCATCGTCGTCTCATTGTCGGCAACGTGATACAGGTACAACTCGCGAGGCTGACCGTCGTACGTTCCCTTCACCCAGGTACCGGCACATGTCTTGCCGTGCATGACATGGCCGAGCTTGGCGGGGTTTGGCAACACGGCAGCAAGCACGTCTCGTGGGGCCACGCTCACATCGCCCACCTTGATGCGCTCCTTCGAATCCAAGCCGAGGTAGGCAAATGTCTTCAGCCAGTCGATGAATTCGGCGCCGAGGCTGTACTTGAAAGTGACGCGCTTGCAGTCGATCTCACGCGGAATGAGGAGCACCTCTTCGTGCTCTACGTTCACGCACTCACTGGGGCCGATGCCTGCGGGAAAGTGGAAAACCTCGGGCTCGCTGAAGCAATCGGTGGTGTACAAACCATGCTCTGCATCCCACACGATCGGAGGATTCAAGGTTTCCTCGATCGTGGTCCAGATGGAAAACGTCGGCGCGAAATCGAGCCCATCGATCGACAGGTTCGAGCCATCACGTACCCCGATCTCATCGATCGTGTCGAAGAGGTTGTCGGCTGCGTAACGAGCAAAGACGTCTGAGAGGCCCGGCTCGACACCCATGCCAACGAGAGCCAAGATGCCTCGATCCCGCCAAGCTTGATCGGCGTCGAGCTGCGCCTTGCCGAGCGGTACTCCCACCTCCTCGTACGGGTTCGTGGGATGTGGCTCGCTCAAGTTCATGGCCATGTCGATGTAATTGACATGGCTCTCGAAGCATGCCTCGAAGATCGGTTCATTGAGCCGAGGGTCACACGCATTGACGACCACATCGGCCTTGACGTCGGCAATCAGAGTCTTGATTGACTCCTTGTCCCGGGCATCAACCTGCCGAGCGACGAACTTCGATCGATCATCGAGTTGCTTGAGGGCATCCTCGGCTCGCGACGCCGAGATGTCGGCGAGAATGAATGAATTAAAGAACGAGCGGGTCTCGGCAATGGACGCCATGGAGGCTCCAACACCCCCCGCCCCTATCACCAAGATGTTCATTGTCTGTCGTCCCTGTCACTTCCCTGCGCTGTGCAATTGGATTTTCACAACGTTTCGGAGTGCCGTCAGGCTACCAACAGATTTTGATTTTCGGCTTTCCGTGTAAGGACAAGGACTAAAACACGTTCAACAAATCGACGACGAATACAAGTGTTTCGCCACCTTTGATCACACCACCTGCACCACGACTGCCATAACCCATCTCGGGAGGAATGGTGAGAGTACGACGACCACCGACTTTCATACCGGCAACACCTTCGTCCCAACCTTGAATCACTTGTCCCGCACCGAGACGAAAATCGAATGGTTCGTTGCGATCCCACGAAGCATCGAATTGGCTACCGGTACTCCACGCCACACCCACATAGTGAACCGAGACGTTGCGACCCTTGGTGGCCTCGTCACCCGTGCCCACTACGTCATCAACGATGAGGAGCTGGTGGGGAGGGTTTTCGCTTGGGATAGTCACAGAAGGCTTGTTTTCAGGCATCTGAGCACCTTACCAACGGCACTTGAGTACCTGTGACGAGAGCGCCACCCGCGACACGCTGATGATGTGGGCCTGTTCGTTGGGCGAAGAGGCATGTCGTTGACGCACAGCAATCGAACGACTCGACTGCTCGTCGCACAATTCACCAGTCCGATCATCTTGATCCTCGTTGGTGCAACGGCTCTTTCGATAGTTCTCGGCCAAGTGACCGACGCGACGATCATCCTGACCATTGTTTTGGCGAGCGGGCTCATTGGCTTCTGGCAAGAACGCAACGCGAGCAAAGCCGTCGATGCGCTGTTGCAACGAATCGAAGTGCAAGTTGAAGTCATCCGCAATGGTGTGGTGACGAGCATTCCACTTACGAGCGTGATTGTGAACGACATCGTGGTGCTGAATGCGGGAGATATCGTTCCGGCTGATTGCCTCATGCTTGAGTCCAAAAGCTTGTTGGTTGATGAATCTGCGCTCACTGGCGAATCATTTCCCGTTGAAAAGGATCCTGCGGGAGACTCATCTCGACTTTTCTTTGGCACGCACGTAACGAGCGGTTCCGGGACCGCCAGAGTGACGGCGATTGGCGAGGACACTCAATACGGATCGCTGATCGCTGAGCTGGAATCGCGGGACGTGACCACTCGTTTTGAACGGGGTATCTCCGCATTCGGCATGTTGCTCGTGCGAGCCATGGCGGTGCTGGTAACGGTAATTTTCGTCGCCAATGTTCTGCTCGAGCGGCCGCTCGTGGAGTCACTGTTGTTCTCACTCGCCCTCGCGGTAGGTCTCACGCCACAACTCCTTCCCGCGATTGTTGCCGTGAGCCTCGCCACTGGAGCACGGCAAATGGCGAACCAACGGGTGATTGTGAAGCGACTCGATGCGATCGAGGACTTCGGCACAATGACCATTCTGTGTACCGACAAGACGGGCACTCTCACCGTTGGTGGAGCCCGATTGGATGCAGCACTCGATCTGCGGGGAAACCCAAGCGCCGAAGTGTTGCACCTTGCTCGATTGAACGCTGGCCTGCAACAGGGGTTTCCGAACCCATTGGATGAGGCAATCCTTGCTGGTGCACCAATAGTGAACGCCGCACAATGCCTTGATGAGGTGCCCTACGACTTCACGCGACGACGATTGTCGGTCTTAGTGCACAGCGATGTGCCATTCCTCGTGACGAAGGGGGCATACCGAGCCGTCCTCGAGGTCTCAAGCCACGTTTTTATCGACGGTGAGCCAGTGGTAATCGCAGATGTCCACGAAACGGTAGAAGCACTATTCCAACGACTGAGTGCGGAGGGATACCGCGTGCTTGGACTGGCCACACGGGTGATGCCCGGGCGAACAACCGCGCTGGTAGATGACGAAACGGAAATGACATTGTGTGGGTTACTCGCTTTTGCTGACCCTCCGAAACCTGGTGCCGCCGAGGCAGTCGGTGAGCTTGCGGCACTCGGCGTAAAGGTGAAGATGATCACCGGCGACAACCACCTTGCAGCGCGGCACATCGCCGCAGCTGTCGGTCTCGATGCGCACGATGTGGTCACTGGCACGATGATCGCCGAGTTGGGCGATGCCGAACTCTCACGTCGTATCGCCGATGTCGAGGTTTTCGCTGAGGTGAGTCCCCTCGACAAAGAAAGGATTGTGCGCGCATTGCGGTCGCTCGATGCAACCGTTGGCTATCTCGGAGACGGCATCAACGACAGCGCGGCTCTTCATGCCGCAGATGTAGGTATCTCCGTGGACACGGCAGTGGACGTGGCAAAACAGGCCGCCGTGATGGTGCTGCTTGACAAGAGCCTTGCTGTCGTAGCCGATGGCGTGCGACTCGGTAGGCGCACATTTGCCAACACCATGAAGTACGTGCGCGTGACGACGAGTGCCAACTTCGGCAACATGCTGTCGTTGGCGGCAGTATCCGTGGTGCTGCCGTTCTTGCCGCTACTCCCCCGTCAGATCCTGCTGCTCAATTTTCTGTCCGACATACCTGGCACCACGATCGCCGTGGACGAGGTTGATCCCGAGCGACTGGAGCATCCGCGCCGATGGAACATCGCCTCGATCCGCAAGTTCATGATCATCTTCGGATTGGTGAGCAGCGTTTTCGACATCCTCACATTCATCGTGCTGCGTAAGGTATTTGACGCTTCAGAAGAGCTCTTCCGTAGTGGGTGGTTTGTCGAATCCACTGCAACCGAGCTCGTAATCATGTTGGTACTACGCACCAAGCGCCCGTTCTTCCGCAGCAAACCGGGCAAGCCACTGCTTTGGACGAGTGTGCTCGTGGCAGTAGTGACGGTGGCATTGCCCTATTCGCCGTTGGCAGGTGTACTCGGAATGACGGGCCTTCCATTCAAGTTGGTGCTCGCACTCGTCGGACTCACCACTATCTATGTGTTGGTGAACGAAATGGTGAAACGCATCGCCCTCACCATCGATTGAAAACAATCTTCGAGAAACACCTGAACGCCGCAATTGCGCGGTAGGGTTGAATTAGTGGCCACTCGGGTCACGTTGTACAGACTTCCGTTGTCTCGGTTGCTTGTGCAGATCGATTGACAGGAAGAAACAACATGACTACCCCCCTTTTCTCTGACCTTGGCTTGCCCGACGACGTCGTCAAGCGACTCGCTCAGCAAGGCATCACCACCCCCACACCGATTCAGGCAGCCGTCATCCCCGACTCGCTCGCAGGGCTCGACGTTTGTGGTCGGGCACCTACCGGTTCGGGCAAGACACTCGCATTCGGCCTGCCGATGCTGACCAACCTCAGCAAGGGCTCGCGTCGCAAGCCGACGGGCCTCATCCTCTCGCCAACGCGTGAGCTGGCCCATCAAATTGCCGAAGCGCTGAAGCCCTTCGCTCGCGAAAAGGGTCGCTCGATTATCGCTATTTACGGTGGCGTTGGTTACGGACCGCAGATCAAGGCATTCGACAAGGGCGTCGATCTCGTAGTGGCTTGCCCCGGCCGACTCGAGGACCTCATCAAGATGGGCTCAGTCAACCTCGTCGATGTCAACCAGGTGGTGATTGACGAAGCCGACCGCATGGCAGACATGGGCTTCCTTCCTTCGGTGCATCGTCTCGTCGACCAAACGAGCAAGGTTCGCCAGGTGCAGTTGTTCTCCGCCACCTTCGATGGCGCCGTTGGCAAGTTGTCGAAGAAGGTGCAGCAGTCGCCGGTGGTGCACGAGATTGGCGAAGCCAAGCCCGACATCACCAAGGCTCGTCACGTGTTCTGGAAAGTGGATCGTGCCGAACGCTCGAAGCACACCGTGAGCATCGTGGAGAAGATGGGTTCGACCATGGTGTTCTGCCGTACCCGACATGGCGCCGATCGTTTGGCCCAGCAACTCGTTCGCTCGGGTCTCACCGCTGCTGCCATTCACGGTGGTCGCAGCCAGGCTCAGCGAGATCGCGCGCTTCGCGATTTCGCCAAGGGCTCGGTTTCTGCACTCGTCGCCACCGACGTAGCGTCGCGCGGCGTCCACGTCGATGACGTTGCCGTGGTCGTGCACTTCGATCCACCGGAGGACGCCGCCACCTATGTACACCGTTCAGGTCGTACCGCGCGCGCAGGAGCATCAGGCGTGGTCGTGTCACTCGTCGATCAATCCGCCCAGCGAGCAGTTCGCTCGTTGCAGCGCGAAGTAGGAATCGATGCGGCAATGGAGACAGCATCAACCGCAACACTCGTTGCTCCCGAGCGTCGCACTCAGAGCGGCACCCTGAGTGGTGTGGTGGAGTTCTTCAACTCCGCTCGTGGTTACGGGTTCGTCACTCGCGAGAACGCAGAGAACCTGTTCTTCCACATGTCCAACGTGAACTTGGATGGTGGTGCGGAACCGGAGATCGGCCAGACCGTGCAATACGAGATCGGCGAGGGCCGTCGCGGCGACGAGGCCATCAACCTTCGCTAATAAATCAGCCCTGAAAGCAGAAGTCCCGGCCCCTCTCGGGCACCGGGACTTCATATTTGGTGGCGGGGAGAGGATTTGAACCTCTGACCTTCGGGTTATGAGCCCGACGAGCTACCGGACTGCTCCACCCCGCGTCGTTGAGCAACTACGGTAGCCACGCGGGACTGGTTCTCCAACCCGATTTGTCGATCATGGCGCTCTTCTCTCGCACTCCCAAAGCCACTGCATCCGAAGTGGAGGCAATCCGAGCCGAACTGCAGTCACTACGTTCCGAGCTCACGAAGCGTACGAACGAACTCTCACTCGTCACCGCGTCTGCGAATGCACTCGATCAGCGAATCAGTGCACTCGATGCTCGTGTAGTGGGGATGTCGACCGAACTCACCAACCAGTTGCATGAACTGGGTAACGAGATTCAACAGCTCTCCGAACGTCAGGACGATCCTGCGGTGATTGCCGCTCTGGACCAATTGAAGGTAAGCCAAACGCGTATCGCCAACGAGCAAGCCCGTTACGAAATTGCTTTCCGGCAAGACCTGGCGATGCTCGCCGAACAGTTAAAGCGCGGTCAGTAACTAGTCGACGAGAGCAATCGCGCGGGTGATCAGATCTCGCGCCTCTTGCATCTTCGCTTGATACACCGCGAAGTTCGGTGGCGTCTGAGCAAGAGCAGCATCTGCCTCGGCGAACAACTGCTCTGCCCTCGCCAGTAGTTCAGCTGCATTCAACTGCGTGGTGTCGACTGTTGGGAGTGTGGTCGACGTCGTTCCGTCTGCCGAACCGCTGTCGGTAGTCGTACCAGTGTCAGTCGTTTCCTCAGGCAGCTCAGACTCGCCGTCGTCGATGCGGTCACCGATGTCGCCAGCGAAGCCCGGGAACATCGTGCGCACAGCTTGACCAAGCGAGTCGGCGATCACGACGCGATTGTCGTAGTAGACGAGGAACTTCCGCACAAACACTTGGCGTGCGTTTGCATCATCGGGGCGAACGTACAGCGGTCGCACATACAGCAGGCCGTCGCCAATCGGGATCAGTTGAATGTCGCCGAAAACCACACGAGAACCACGTTGGTCAAGCAAAGTGACTTGCTGCGCCACCACCGGGTCGCTACCAAACTCGGCAGCAACGGTTGCAGGGCCTTCAATCAACGGAGCAGACATTCGGAAAACGCGCAGCTTGCCGTACGACTCTGGCTCACTCGAGACCACCATGAACGCCTGCAACTCTTTGCGGGCGTCATCGCTGGAGAAAGGCACGAACGGCCGCAGCATGGAAAACTCTCCCGCTTCGCCCTGTGAGTTCGGAGCATGAAACATCGTGAAGTACGGCTCGAACCGAAGCACGTTGGCGTCCTGTACGTCGATCACGTCGGTGCCAGTAAGGGGTCCCGCACCACCAATCACTCCGGTCGTGCCTTCTGGTTCCGTGGGCGATGCCTGAGCCACGCTCCAGGCAGCATCACGATTGAAGAACAACGAGGCATCATCGAACTGATAACGGCCGTACATGTTCGTTTGCACGCGGAAGAGGTCCTCTGGGTAGCGGAAATGCTCCACCAACTCCGCCGATGCTTCCGACACCGGTGTGAACATGTCGGGGAATACCTTGCTCCACGTCGCGATGATCGGATCCTTGTCATCCATCACATAGAAGATGGGCGTGCCTGTGTAGGCATCCATCACCACTTTCACGCTGTTGCGCACGTAATTGAACGTCGTGTTGAGTCCCGAACCTGCCGTTAGTTGCGAGACATTGGCGTTCTGGGCATACGGATAACGATCCGTTGTAGTGAAGGCATCGAGGATCCACACGATCTTCCCATCGACCACCGCGGGATACGGATCGGCGTCAAAGCGCAGGAATGGCGCAATCTTTTCGGCACGTTCTCGGACGTTGCGCACCCACAAGATGCGTGACTCGGAATTGATCAAACCCGAGCCGAACAAGTTGAACTCACCAAAGTTCAATGCAAATGCAGCACGGCGCACCGGACCCGTGAGCCCTACGCCGCCGTCACCGTCATATGTGGTCTCGGTAGTGTCCGGGCACGCCTGCTCGGCTTGGCTCGTGCGCAACACGGCGTAGTCAGCAATCTGATCTCCGACGTACAACTGCGGACGCTCTTCGCCCAAATCCACATACAGAGGGCGGCCATCGGTGGTTACACGACTCGCGGGCGCCACCACCAACCCGCAGCCGTGCGTATAAATGAGGTGCCTGGACACCCAGGTGCGATTCGGGATACCCGCGGTATTCAGTTCACGCGCCGCGACCATCACCTGTTGTTCACGGCCATCGATCGCGTAACGATCGACATCGAGGTCACGAATTGCGTAGAACGACGAGAGCCCCTGATCCAAAGCGAAGCGATCGCGCATTTCTGTCGGATCGAGTTGGCGTACGTCGCGCAAAGGCGCCTCATTGGCGGATACCTCGTCAACCGAGATGGAACCAAAATTGACGGGGACAGTCTCCACTCCGCCGAGGTTCATCGCAGTCTTGGTGGCCTCGAGGTTTCGTTCGATGAAGGGCAACTCCTTGGTGCTCACGTTCGGCTGCACCGAGAACCGCTGCACGATCGCGGGATAAATGGTTCCGGCAGCAATCGCCACGACCACCCACATGAAGGTGGCCATCACCGGAATACGCCAACCCTTTAGCCACACGTTGGAAAGGAAGAGCAAGGCGACAGCGAGCGAGACGAGAATCATCAAGTTGATGGCAGGCAACTGCGCATTGACGTCCGTGTAGGTCGCACCTTGGACAACACCACGTGTCGAGCCAGTAAGTGAGAATCGCGACAACCAATACCCCGCTGCACGAACCACGGCAAGCGCAGCAAAGAGAACCGAGAGGTGAACCTTTGCTTGGGGCGTCACTCGCCTGCCCACGTTCTGCAAGCGGATACCACCGTTGAGGTAGTGCGTAGCCGCCACCACCATCGCAATCAGAATTAGCGCACCGAACAGCCAGTTGACGACGAAAAAGGCAAACGGCAGTCGGAACACATAAAAGGAAACATCCTGTCCAAACAGCGGATCCTCGATACCGAAGGACTGATGGTTCACGAAGAGCATCCACTCCTGCCATTGGGTGATCGCTGGAGCTCCCACCATGAAACCAAGCAGGGCTCCAATGGCAATCCGCAACATCCAGCGGAACTTGCCCACCAATTGGCGATAGCCCGCCAACGCACGTTCCTCAGGTGAAGGTGGGATTGACGACGGTGCAACTCGATCGGCGATCCACATGTTGCCGATGAGTAGTACAGCGAAGAGAACAACGAATGCAGCAGCAAGACCAACCCGAGTCCACAGAATCTCCCAGAAGGTTCCCGAGAAGCCAACAGAGTCGTGCCACAGCACGTCCACGTAGAAACTCGCGATGCTGCGTCCCGAAATGAACAAGGCAACGATCGCGCCGACGACAATCGTGACAATCAGACGTCCACGCGAGGGTCTGTTCACGCGAAAACCACCACCTGATCGGGGTTGACGTGGTTGACGAGGAGGCAGATCGGAGGGGTTCCGCACGCGGGCGAGGTTAGTCGCGGTGCGGCGCGACTAGGCATCGGCACCCCGCGTGAGCGATGGGGTGCTCGTGTCCCGTCGGGAATGGCGATCCGAGGGGCGTGTCGCCGGCGAGAGCATTGTCCTCCGCATCGGCGCACTGAGGGCCGTTCGGGTCCACCATCCAGCACACCGGGGTGCCGGTGGGAAGGGCAAGGTACGCGCCACGGCTGTACGCGAGGCACGCCATGTCGGCAACCAAGGAGTCGAGCTTCTGCATCTTCCATTCGCGGTATGCACTGCGCACGAGAGATCCCATTTCCTCGCGATCACCATTGCTTTGCTCAACACAACGCTGCAAACGATCACGAATCGGTCGAACAATCGTTTCGTCGATCGACTTGGAGATTGTTTGCATTACTGCCGACTTCGTCACCTGCTTGCGAAGATCGGCCTTCAATCCCGGAGCAACACTTTTCGCACCCGACAGCGCCACGTTGTGCATCTCGTCGGACACCACCTCGACATGTGCCTGTACCTGAGTAGCGGCATCAGAAACCATCTTCTCGAGTGCCACCACACTCTTCTTGCCCTGCAGGTAATTGAGGATTGCATTTTCTTCATCGGCAAGCACGCGCTTGAACTTCCGCGTGAGAGAAACGATTTGCGGAGCGAGCGTTTCATCACGCTTAAGGAACAATTCCTTGTTCACCTTCGGCACGACCGGGTTGACCTTCGAAACATCGGACTTGGAAGCCGACGCCTTCGGCTTCTCGGGTTGCTTCTCTGCTTTGGGTGACTTGGTGTCGTTCTTCACCGACTCGGCCACCTTGGCCGGGCTCGACTGCTTCAGCCGGGCAAAGAGATCGTCAACCGAAGACTTCTTCGATGCACTCGGCGACGGCTTACTGGGCACTACTTCTGTCTGCTTGTCAATCGGTGCCGAAGGTGCAGGCTGCTTCGTCGCTGACTCGCTTTCGCGCGTCGGGGTCTCTCGTCGGCCGAACAACTGCACCACTTCGGCGATGTGCTCCGTGCCCGCCGGTTCTACCGACGGGTGCCCTGCTTTTTGTGCAGTCTCTTCTGTCGTCTCAGCGATGACTGGTTCATCGACTTCAACCTGTTGGATGGCCTGGTCTTCGACCTTTTCCACCTCGATGACGACTTCAATGACCTCGGCATCATCGACAATCTCTTCGACGATTATGACTGCATCGACATCATCGTGCTGCGCCTCAGTTGGCTCGTCTGTCTTCTGCGGAATCGCATCGGGAACCTTCGTGTGATCGAAAAACACTGGCCCCTGCCCAGGAGTCTGCATCTGCGACGCGCGAGCCACTTCCTCGGAAAGTTCCTCGAACTCATCCAAGTCACCAACCACATCATTGGCGGCGACACGCGCTCGTTCGAATGCCTTGACCAAGCGGTCACGGGCATGAATCAACATCTCGATCTGTTCGCGCGCAAGTTCGCGACGACGGGCAAGTTCTGCGAGGACCCGCTCGCGGTACTCGCGCGCTTCAATGACCATTTCACGACCCTGTTGTTTGGCCAACTCGATCTCGTTTTCCACGTCGACCGAGGCATCGGCACGCTTACGGGCTGACTCGAGTTCAGCTTCCTGACGGATGCGCGACGCGTCGGCGCTGGCTTCGCGCACCAATCTCTCTGCGGTTTCTGCTGCACGCAGTCGCATTTGTTGGGCAGCTTCACGGGCAACGCTCAACACCCGTGCGGTCTCCTCGCCGAGGAGCGAGGTCACTGTTTCCTCGTCAAGCGCACCGGGCGAACTCATGCCGCGCGTCTGCATGGCGCGCAACTCGCTTTCGAGGAACCGTTCGCGCTCCTGGAGTCGGCTCATCTCGGCCGACACCATCCTCAAGAAATCGCGCACTTCCTCCTGGCTGAAACCCCGACGAACGACGTCGAACTGGGCCGAACCTACGGCCGCGGGCGACGACGGATCAGGTCGCGAAAAGGAAATTGCCACGAAATCAAGAGTACGCCGCCCTTACAGTTCGATCGCGGCATTCGTCAAACCGCTACCGCCCAATTTCTCAAGTGCAGCAAGGGCTTCCTCGAGGTTGGCAACCGTGATGATGGTCATCTTGTTGCCGGCAACTTTGCGCGCATCAGCGAGCTCCTCTGGCGACTGTGTCGAAGGCACCAGGAACACTTCTGCACCTGCACGTTTCGCGGCGACTGCCTTTTGCCTTAATGCTCCGATTGCTCCAACGGATTCGTCCTCAGAGATTGTTCCCGTCACGGCCACCTTGACGTCTCCCGTCAACGAACCAGGCGTGAGGTCGTCGAGCAGCGCAAGGGTGAAGGCAAGACCGGCCGATGGGCCACCGATCGAGTCCGTGTCAATGTCCACCTCGAATGGCAGGTTCACCGTTCGGGTATCTGCAGGGATGAAACCAATGATCGTTCGCTCCGGGTCATCTGGACTTTGAATCAATTCCACCTGACGCTGTTCCACATTGGACTTGGTATGCGGAATGATCTGCAGCGTCACTACATCGCCCGGTTTGAATGAACCGAGCGCACTGGACAATCGATCAAGCGATTCGATCTCGATTCCATTGAATGAAACCAAAGTGTCGCCGGGGTTGAGCATTTTGCATGCACTCAACTCACGTGGCGCGTCCTCACACACCAACTCTTCGACAATCACATCACCAAAAACAATTTCTGCGTCGAGACCGAGTCGATTAAATGCAACGAACTCGGCGATCTGCTTCGAAGTCGTCATCGACTGATATCCGAGTCGGCGTTGCTCGCTTGGCGTGATGTCACCAAAACGCTCCTCAAAGGTTTGGACATCTACGTCGTCATCAATTGCACCAGCCAATGCATCCAATGCGCTCAATTTGTTGCCGTAGGCAGTGACGAACAGCAGAGGATTCTCTGCGGGGTACTGCGTCACCTGTGCACGCGCCTCATCATCTAGCTCGAGTCGAGAGCTCACATCTTCCGCGGTGCCTGGAGCAACCTCCCACAAGCGGAGTCGCACCACCGATGCAGCGACCACAGACACGAGTACGAGCCACGCAATGGTGAGCAACGGCAATGCCCACCACAAACGACGATGCCGATTCACGGCAATCGCCGGCGGTGGCAACGGTACGCTTGTCGATGCCGTGGTCGTGTCGTCCATCGTTTCTCTCGTTTCTGTAACCACGATCGATGTTGTCACTCGCGCCCCACTCGTTGCACTATTGGCCGCGGTGGCGTTGTGGGCGATCTGGCGCAACAAGCCTGCCAGCAATGAAGACCGAATTCCCCTACGCGTATTGGTGAGGCCTACTCCACTGTTTCGCGAGCCGGACAACAAGCGCCGAGCGACTGCCGCCGGACAACTCGGATTTGGCGCCGTTGTCGTCGGCATGTTGTTTGCCCTGGTCATCTCGGTACTCGTGGCCTACCTCTTCGGCGCAGTCACGGCTCTCCTTGATTGACGGAGATGGGTGGGGATTGATGGAGTGCTCGCGATGAACACTGTCGTCTGCGTACAGGGCCTCGGCTTTGTCGGTTCGGCCATGGCAATCGCCTGTGCCCGAGCAGTCGGCAATCTCGGTGCGCCCGCTTTCGAGGTGATCGGAATCGATTTGCCAAACGAACAAGGCAAAGCACGAATCGATTCGCTCAACAGAGGCGAGTTTCCTTTTGCCTCCACCGACTCCTCGCTCATCGAGGAAACTCGTCGCGCGGCGCACCGCGGCAACTTCAAGGCGACCAGCGACTCGACAGTGATGAAACGTGCCGACATCGTGGTCGTGGACGTTCCACTCGACATCGACTTCGACCAACCCACACCAAAGCTGGTGCTCACTCCCTTCGAGCGTGCGATTGCGACCATCGGAGAACACGCCAAGCCCGGTGCGCTCGTAGTGGTGGAAACGACGGTGCCACCAGGAACTTGCGAGAACGTGGTGTTGCCGATCCTTCGCCAGTCGGCTGAGCGACGCGGTATCCAACCCTTTGCACTCGCTCATTCATATGAACGTGTGATGCCAGGTGAGCACTATCTCGAGTCGATTACTTCCTTCTGGCGTGCATACTCCGGAATCGACGACGACAGTGCTCGACGATGCGAGGAGTTCCTCACCAAGGTGATCGACACTGCCAATTACCCGCTCAAGCGACTTTCTTCGCCCACCGCCTCAGAAACGGCGAAGGTGCTGGAGAACGCCTACCGTGCCACCAACATCGCCTTCATCGACGAATGGGGTCGCTTCGCCGAAAAAGCCAATGTCGATTTGTACGAAGTGATCGATGCAATCCGTGTTCGCCCCACGCACAACAACATCCGGCAACCTGGCTTCGGCGTCGGCGGGTATTGCCTGACCAAGGACCCCGAATTCGCTGCAATTGCCGCACGAGAAGTGCTCGGGCTTGGCAATCAGGACTTCCCGATGAGCGAACTCGCGATGCGAATCAACCGTGACATGCCACTTCACCCACTTCGGCTGATCGATGCGAACCTCGGCGGATTGCACGGCAAGTCGATCGCGCTGGCAGGTATCTCCTACCGCCAAGACGTCGCAGACACCAGGTATTCGCCATCGCAAACGTTCGTCGAGTCAGCCGAGCGAGAAGGAGCGACCATTCACTGTTTCGATCCACTCGTACAGCACTGGGATGAACTCGATAGGCCGGTGCTCAACGAGATGCACCAGTGCCCGGACGTACATGCCGTGGTGTTTGCCGTGCCTCATCGAGAGTTCCGCGCAATCGAACCGCACGCCTGGCTCGGTGGCAAAACTCCTCTCATCGTGGATGCAAACGATTGCCTGAGTGCCGAGCAGCTCGGTGCATTCGCTGCGGCGGGATGTGGCGTCCATAAGGTTGGTCGTGGTCTCGTGAGCGACGGAGCTGGCGCATGAAGGTGTTGATTACCGGTGGCGCAGGCTTCGTGGGAACGCATCTCGCCAAGTCACTCCTTGACGACGGTGCCACCGTCACAATCGTCGACAACTTCCAACGCGGCGTGAAGGACGCGGCATTCGAGGAGGTTGCCGGACGCTCCAACATCGTCGATGCCGATTTACTGTCACCGACCTTTGCCCAAAGTGTGAGTGACGACCACGACTTCGTATTTCATCTGGCTGCGATCATCGGCGTTCGCCACGTACTGGAGCGTCCGTATTCGGTTCTTGCCGACAACGCAGTGATGACGATGAACGTCATCGAGGCTGCTCGCCGTCAGCGCAACTTGAAGCAGGCGATCTTTTCCTCCACCTCGGAGATTTATGCGGGATCGCTCGTCCACTTGCCATCGATGCAAGTGCCCACACCTGAAACAACGCCCATCGCGCTCACCGATTTGGGTGCTCCTCGCACCTCCTATCTCCTGTCGAAGGCGTACGGCGAAGCGTTGTTCAACCACTCGGGCCTGCCCGCCACTTCGGTTCGCCTGCACAACATCTATGGACCCCGCATGGGCATGTCGCATGTCATTCCCGAATTGCTGCACAAGGCCTACACCGCAAAGGACGGCGACTCGTTGGTGGTGGCGAGCGTGCACCATCGGCGAACGTTCTGTTACGTCAGCGACGCCATCGCCATGTTCCGGGGGATCATGGCTTCGCCGAACACCATTGGCAAGACGTTGAATATCGGCAACTCCACACCCGAAGTGGAAATTGGCGAACTGGCGCGAACGATCACGGGAGTGGTGGGACGTCAGCTCACGATCACGCCCGCACCAGAGACTCCGGGCTCGCCCGCCCGACGCTGTCCTGATGTGTCGCTGCTCACCTCGCTCACAGGAGTCGTTGGAAAGGTGTCGCTCGAAGAGGGAGTGCGCCGTACCTTCGAGTGGTACCGCGAAAACGTGTTCAGCGGAACAGGTCTCAGCGCGCAATGATCCCTCTCGCGGTACCGCAACTGTCGGGTAACGAAGCCAAGTATCTGCAGGAGTGCGTCGACTCCACGTTCGTGTCCACCGTGGGGCCCTTCGTCGGTCGGTTTGAGCAGATGGTTGCTACTGCAGCAGGTTCGAAACACTGTGTTGCAGCAAGTGCGGGAACTACCGGACTTCATGCCGCCCTCATCGCACTCGGCGTCGACCGCGACGACCTCGTGATCATTCCTTCCTTCACCTTCATCGCGACTGCCAATGCCGTTTCGCACGCTGGCGCAACACCATGGCTGATGGACGTAGCGCGTGAGTCATGGACACTTGACGCCAATCAATTGACGAATGAACTCGAGCGCAACACGAAGGTGAAACGCGGCACGCTCGTGCATCGAGGTACCGGCAAGCGTGTCGCCGCAATCATTCCGGTGCACACGTTCGGCACACCGGCAGATATGGACGCGATTGTTGCCGTTGCCAAGCGTTATTCGCTTCCCGTGCTGGCCGACGCTGCCGCGGCACTTGGCGCAACTTCGCATTCACGCAAAATTGGCGAGCTCGGCGCAGACCTCACGATGTTTTCCTTCAACGGTAACAAGACGGTGACTGCTGGTGGCGGTGGTGCGGTTACTGGTGACGACGAAGACCTCATGAAAAAGTTGCGTCATCTCACCACCACTGCGCGCGTGGGCGCCAACTACGACCATGACGTGGTCGGGTTCAACTACCGCATGACCAATCTGCAGGCAGCAGTCGGCTGTGCACAGATGGAACAGCTCGACGCCTTCGTCGCCAAGAAGCGAATGATTCGTGATACCTACGATTCGGCCTTCGCCGAACTTCCTGGCGTCGAATTGTTCCCTCGCGCTGCGGGTACTGAGAGCGCCTGCTGGTTCTCCGGATTCGTCGTCGATGCAGGTACCGCTACTCGCGTGCGCTCCGCACTGCAGGAACAGTCGATCGATGCGCGACCGACATGGAAGCCAATGCACTTGCAACTTCCCTACATGGACGTGCCTCGTGCGTCACTTGATGTCTCCGACGATATCTGGCAACGCATCGTCACACTTCCGTGCAGCACGGGAATCACCAATGCCGAGTTGAACACGGTGATAGAGGCGGTAAGGGCTCAACTCCGCCAATAGCCTTGTCCCGTGGCTTCACCGCGACGAGTTTGCGTGATGACCGGCACGCGCGCCGACTACGGCCACCTGTTCTGGTTGCTGAAAGAAATCGATGCCGACCCGGCACTCGAACTTCAGCTCGTGGTGACAGGCGCTCATCTTTCTCCTAAGTGGGGAAACACCGTCGAGCAGATCGAGCGAGATGGCTTACCGATTGCAGAGCGGGTCGCCTTCGACCTGAGTGACGACTCTCCGCTCGCTGTTGCCGACTCCCTCGCCAAGTCCACGAGTGGTCTTGCTCACGCGTTCGAGCGCCTCAAGCCCGATGTGGTGGTAGTGCTCGGCGATCGGTACGAAGTGTTGGCAGCCGCACAAGCATGTTTGATGCTTGGCATCCCCCTCGCACACCTCCACGGCGGAGAAACGACCGAAGGCGCATTTGATGAGGCCATTCGACATGCCGTGACCAAGATGGCGCACTTGCATTTCGTTGCTGCCGACGAATACGCGTGGCGCGTTCGCCAACTTGGCGAGAGCGACGAGCACGTATTCAATTTTGGTGCGCCGGGACTTGACCACCTCACACGGTCCCAGATCGCCGATCGTTCCGAACTGGAAAAGGCGATCGGCGCAACTCTCACCTCCCCATTGTTCGCCGTGACCTACCACCCGGAGACACTCGAGTCTGACGAGGGAATCAGTGGACTTCGGGCTCTGCTCGCTGCACTCGGAGAGATCGCTGGTGCATCGATCGTTTTTACCGGAGTCAACGCCGATCCGGGACACGATCATTTGTCGAGCGAAATAAAGGAGTTCGTGAGAGCGGATGAATCGAAACGATTCATCGTTGCCTCGCTCGGACAATCGCGATACCTCGGCCTCCTCAAGATTGCCGACGCCGTGGTGGGCAACTCTTCGAGCGGCTTGATCGAAGCGCCCGCATTGCGTGTGTCGACGGTGAACGTCGGCGATCGACAGAAGGGTCGACTGCGCGCAGCTTCGGTCATCGACTGCGCACCAACGAAGGATGCGATAGCCAATGCACTGCGCAAAGCGATTGATCCGGCTTTTCGGGCGAATCTTCCCGAGAATCCCTCGCTTTATGGTGTTGGAGATGCCTCGCGACGGATCAAAGATGTGCTCAAGCAAGTCGACTTGCGCGGAATCACCAAGAAGCACTTCGTGAACAGGAAGTTGTCGTGAGTGTCTATGTGATCGCTGAAGCCGGGGTGAACCACAATGGTTCACTGTCGACTGCAATCGACATGGTGGACGTGGCGGCAGCAGGCGGTGCCGATGCAGTGAAGTTCCAGACGTTCAAAGCCAAAGCAATGATCCAAGAGGCTGCACCGAAAGCCGAATACCAGGTGGCCGCCACCGGTAGCACTCAAAGCCAACGCGAGATGATCGAGTCGCTCGAGCTTTCGGCGGACGCGCATGTGGCGATCGCCCAACACTGCGCCTCACGCAACATCCGTTTTCTCTCCACTCCGTTCGATCATGAGAGTCTCGAACTGCTGACCAATGCGCTCGGGATGTCGACCATCAAGATTCCTTCGGGTGAGGTGACCAACCTTCCCTTTGTGCTCGACATCGGTCGTCGGGCGAAAGACGTGATCCTGTCGACAGGAATGTGCACCATGAAAGAAATCGAGTTGGCCCTCAAGGTGCTCGCCTTTTCCTTTGATTCGTCGACTGTTGGTCGACTTCCAAGCCGAGCGGAACTCGCTTCGCCGCTCAGTGACGTCGAGCGCTCATTATTGGTCGGCCGAGTGACCGTCTTGCAGTGCACCACCGAATACCCCGCGCCAATCGGAGAGGCCAACCTCCGAGCGATGATCGCCATTCGTGATGCCTTTGGTCTCGCTGTCGGCTACTCCGATCACACACTCGGCTCTACAGCCGCGATCACTGCGGTGGCGCTTGGCGCAACCATGATCGAGAAGCACTTCACCATGGACAAAAAGCAACTAGGCCCTGATCACCGCGCTTCCCTGGAGCCGGACGAGTTGAAGTCATACGTCCAGGCGATTCGTGACGTGACTAGTTCGATGGGCGATGGCGTGAAAGCGCCGAGCTCGTCGGAAAAGAAGAACATCGACATTGCGCGCAAGAGCATCGTTGCTGCTCGTCGGATCGCCAAAGGTGAGAAGTTCACCACGGAAAATCTGACGTTCAAGCGACCCGGCACGGGGCGCCAACCAATCGAATTCTTCGAGTTGCTCGATACCGAAGCCGCACGTGCCTACGAGGAGGACGAACAGATATGAGTGAGGTCGTGATCGTCGGTGCGGGTGGTCATGCGAGGGTGGTCGCTGATGCACTGGTCTCCCGAGGAGTGCAGGTACGTGGGTTCGTTGATCCCTCGGTTCCGATTGGCTCAGACGTGGGCGGTTTCCCCGTGCTCGGAGATGATTCCTGGCTGATCAACAATCCATCCACTCTGGTTTGCTTGGGTATTGGCGCAACGAAAGACGTTGCGCTGCGCGAACGGATCTTTGGTTCGCTCGCCGATCAGCGAGTCATCGGGTGCACCCATGCGACAGCGATCATCGGAACTGCCACCAAGATCCACGCCACCGCACAAGTTCTTGCGGGATGCATCATCAATCACTCGGCATTCGTTGGTGCGAACACGGTGCTCTACACCGGGTCAATCATTGAGCACGACTGTGTCATCGGTGAGCACTCCTACTTGTCGCCACGAGTGACGTTGTGCGGAGGAGTCAAAGTCGGTGCACGAGTTTTCATGGGCGCAGGAGCAACGGTTCTGCCCAACGTGAAGATCGGTGACGGTGCAACGATCGCGGCCGGTGCAGTGGTCACCAGCGACGTCGATGCGAATCGCACAGTGATGGGTGTTCCTGCGAAGGTCGTAGACTCGCCACGATGAAGAATTGGCGTGATGCGCTGATTTCCGACTCCGCCTCGCTGCGCGACGCGGTGGCTCAGATGAGTAATACGGGATGGCAGATTGCCGTGGTCGTGCGGAGTGGCGACCGTTTAGCCGGAGTGCTGACCGACGGTGATATTCGTCGAGCACTGCTCCAGGGAATGGACTTGTCCGTGCCGATCACCAAGGCGATGAATGCCACACCGGTGACAATGGACGCACATACCCCTGCATCGGCCATCCGCACCAAGATGCGACAGGAAGGCTTCCACTTCATTCCGCTGATCGACAGCGACGGCTCAGTGCAGGGCGTCGCAACGATCGATCAACTCGTTGGCGAAGAAGATCGACCAAACCCCGTCGTGATCATGGCAGGAGGTCTCGGTAAACGCCTCCACCCTTTGACGGAGAACTTCCCGAAGCCAATGCTCACGGTGGGTGACAAGCCGATTCTCGAAACGATTGTCTCTGCGTTTTCCCAGCAGGGATTCCGCAACATCTTTCTCTCGGTCAACTTCCGTTCCGATGTTGTCCAAGGACACTTTGGCGACGGTGCTGATTTTGGAGTCAACATCACCTATCTCCACGAATCGAAACCACTCGGTACGGCAGGCGCTCTTTCATTGCTGCCTGCAGATAACGACTTGCCAGTGATCGTGATGAACGGTGACTTGCTCACGAAAATGTCCGGTGATGCGCTACTCGAGTTCCACAATCACAACCGTGCTGACGCGACAATGGTGGTGCGCGAAACATACTTTGACCTCCCCTACGGAGTGGTCACTACCGACAACGTTTCGATCAGCAGGATCGCCGAAAAACCGAAGCAGGCTTTCCTCGTCAACGCCGGGATCTATGTCATCAACCCAGCGGTGATCAACGACATCGCAAAAGAGGAATACCTCGACATGCCCACCTTGTTCAATGGATTGATCGAGCAGAACAAGAAGGTGATCGCGTTCCCGTTGCATGAGTACTGGATCGACATTGGACGCCTCGAAGAGTTCGAACGTGCCCAAGTTGAATGGAACGCCTAACCACATGATTGGCAACAAGCGGGTTCTCGCTGTAGTACCCGCGCGCGGAGGTTCGAAAGGAATCCCTGGGAAGAACATGAAAGTGATCGTTGGTCGATCACTCCTCCACCGCACGATCGATCAAGCTCTCGCAGCAAAGACCGTCGACGAAGTTGTCGTGACCTCTGATGATCAAGCCATCCTTCGTCACGCCCAAGAAGTCGACGGTGTGAGGACTATCGAACGCCCAAGTGAACTCGCAGCCGACGACACGGCGATGTGGCCAGTCGTCATGCATGCGCTCGAACATTCCCCACCATGTGACGTAGTGGTGTTATTGCAGCCCACTTCGCCACTTCGACTGGCTACCGACATCGATGCTGCAATCGCCTTGCTCGAAGAAAAGAACGCCAACTCGGTGATGTCGGTGTGCGAGGTTTCAACCAGTCCGTACTGGATGTTCACGATCGACAATGGCGACAAGCTGAAACGAATTCTTCCGAAACTGCAAGCCGCTACTCGCCAGGAATTGCCGAAGTGCTACGAGATCAATGGCGCCCTCTACGTAGTGAACTCATCGTGGTTCCGTACCTCTCAACTCTTTGTCGACGACGACACGCTCGCGTACGTCATGCCTCGCGAACGCTCGGTAGATGTGGACACAATGGAGGACCTCGCAATCGCAGAAAGACTTTTGAGCGGCGCGTAATCACCGAGCCAATTGGCTCGGCAAGTAGCCTCGAATACGGTCAACACACGAATGGGTGAACGAGTGAGCGAAGTTTTCTGGTGCACGAACTGCCTCAACATGTCGACAAGGCCACGTGTCTCGTTCGACCACCGAGGCTGGTGCAATGCATGTCAGTGGATGGAGGAAAAGAAGACACTCGATTGGGACTCGCGCAAGCGCGAACTCCACGAGTTGCTCGCCAAGCACAAGTCGACTGATGGGCGATTCGATTGCGTCACCACGGTGAGCGGTGGCAAAGACGGCAGTTACGTTTCCTACAACGTCCAGAACGTGTACGGCATGAATCCCGTTGCCATCACGGTCACCCCTGCATTGCCATTGGAGATCGGCAACCGCAACCTGAAGAACTTCATTGACTCGGGATACAACCATTTGCAGGTGAACGCGGATCCCAAGGTGATGCGCATCCTCAACCGTGAGGGTTTCATCCTCACCGGGTTTCCCTATTTCGGTTGGTTGATGGCAATGCAGGCTGCACCCATCCGCATGGCCGTCAACCTCGGAATTTCACTGATCTTCTACGGAGAAGACGGCGAAGTCGAATACGGCGGCTC
>JAFMFC010000005.1 GCA_017856375.1 Ilumatobacteraceae bacterium
CCGTGTCTCAGTCCCAGTGTGGCTGATCATCCTCTCAGACCAGCTACCCGTCGTAGCCTTGGTAGGCCGTTACCCCACCAACAAGCTGATAGGCCGCGAGACCCTCCCAAACCAGAATTCCTTTCGTCAGCGAACCATGCGGTTCTCCGACGTCATCCGGTATTAGCAAGCGTTTCCACTTGTTATCCCAGAGTCTGGGGCAGGTTTCTCACGTGTTCCTCACCCGTTCGCCACTAGATCTTCCGATGTATTGCTACACCATGGATCTCGTTCGACTTGCATGTGTTAAGCACGCCGCCAGCGTTCGTCCTGAGCCAGGATCAAACTCTCCGTCAAGAACTTGCCCGGGTCGAAACCCGAACAGAATTCCGGAAAGTACACGACACCCAATTTTCTGCGATCAATTCGATCCCAGAGTTGAAGCGCCGTGTCCTGCCGATCGGGTGCTCACCCGACCGGTTACTAAATGGTTGGCCGGACTCTCGTCCGACCAGAATTGACAGACAGCAAGACATGGGGTTTTCGACCCTGCCCTACTGCCCGCACTGGCGTTCAGTCTTCTCTTCCGTTTTCAAGGAGCACATCCACTGCTCACTCGGTAACCCGGAGGTGAGCCGCGGAAACCTTTGACCAGCTGGCCAAAGGGCGGAGTGAGAATCTAGCGACTAGGTCCCACAGCGTCAACCTGCGAACGCGGAATTCCTTGATTTTATTGGCTCTCAGGCGGCCAATCCCCGCAAACCCTAACGGGTATTGGGTTTGGGCGAATCAGGACCCGAAATCGAGCAAGTGATACGTGGTCTTTCCTTTGCGCAGCAGCATCCATCGACCATGCAACAACGCCAGGCGATCCAGACGCGCGTGTTCATCGACTTGCTCGCCGTTGGCCCGCACACTGCGCTGTTGCAGCAATCGACGAGCTTCGGAATTCGACGCTGCAAGCCCAGTGGTGACCAACACGCCAATCGGATCATGCAACGTCGCAGTCCCCATCGTTGTCACGGGTACTTCAGCGCAAATCTGGCGCATCGCTTCGAGGGAGGCAGTCACGGGATTGGCGCCAAACAACACATCAGCCGCTTGATCCGCCGCGTCGGCCGCCGCGTTGCCGTGCACGAGAGACGTCATCTCGTGAGCCAACGTACGTTGTGCTACTCGCGACTCAGGTCGCTCACGCTGCTCAGCCAACACGCCGACGATTTCATTCATTGGGCGAAGCGAAAACTGCGGCAAGAAGCGCTCGATGTCAAGGTCGCTCACCTGCATCCAGAACTGTCGAAATTGATACGGCGAGGTCTTGATCGGATCGAGCCACACTGCCCCGCTCGCGGTCTTGCCAAACTTCGTGCCATCCGCTTTGGTGATCAACGGCCACGTCAATCCATAGCCACCACGACCGAGCACCTTGCGGATCAAATCGATTCCGACGGTGATGTTGCCCCACTGGTCGGAACCTCCCAATTGCATTTCGCAGTTGAAGTGCTCACACAGATGTCGGAAGTCGTTTGCTTGCAGCAGCATGTAACTGAACTCGGTGTAGCTGAGCCCATTGGTATCGGCCAAACGTGATTTGACCGAATCCTTGGCGACCATTTGATTTACCGTGACGTGCTTACCCACCTCACGTAGAAAAGTAAGCATCGGAACCTTGGCGGTCCAATCTGCATTGTTGACGAGAATCGCAGAGTTGCTTCCCTTTCCGAAGTCGAGAATCCGCTCCAACTGTCCGGAGATTTTGTCGACATTTGCACGGAGAGTCTCCTCGTCAAGCAGGTTGCGCTCCTCGCTTCGCCCGGAGGGATCACCCACCATTCCCGTGGCACCACCAGCCAACACGATGGGCCGATGTCCGAGCAGCTGCAGGCGGCGCAACGAAACCTGCCCCAAGAGGTGACCCACGTGCAACGAATCTGCGGTGGGATCAAAACCGACATACGCCGTGATCGGCGCAGTTGCGCACCGGGCAGAAAGCTCCTCGCGACTTGTGGAGTCGTGGATCAATCCACGGGATGCAAATTCCGCGACGATGTCGCCGGGCGAGGTCACGCAAAGATGTTAGGTGAGCAGGCCTCGCAGCTGATTGACCTTCGTGGCGAATCGCTGAATCTGAACAGCCACCGCCTGCGGTCCTCCCCCACCGGGAGACGTGCGATTGGCCACGCCGCGACGAATGACGGCCACGGCATCGGCACCGAGGCGCGAGTCTGCGCCAACCAAGTCGACAAAAGAGCGACCACCTCCAAGCGCGTTGCGAACCAGTTCCCCGACTATCGAATGAGCCTCCCGGAACGGAGTTCCACGGGAGACCAACCATTCCGCAACGTCGGTGGCATAGAGGAACTCGTCGTTGGCCGCAGCACTCAATCGAACCGCATCGAACGTGGCGGTTTGCACCATGCCACTCACCGCAGCAATCGCCAGGCTCACCTGATCAAAGGAGTCGAACAAGGGCTCCTTGTCTTCCTGGAGATCCCGGTTGTAGCTGAGCGGCAGGCCTTTCAGCGTGGCCAGCAGACCAGTGAGATTGCCGATCAATCGACCCGACTTTCCCCTTGTCAGTTCCGCGATGTCAGCGTTCTTCTTTTGCGGAAGCATCGATGAGCCCGTGGCGTACCGGTCATCAAGCGTGGCAAAGCCAAACTCAGTCGAAGTCCACAACACCCACTCTTCTCCGATACGAGAAAGATGGGTGCCGATAAGCGCGAGGACAAACAACAACTCCGCCACGAAATCGCGGTCGGATACGGCGTCCATTGAGTTCTCAAATCGAGCGGCGAATCCAAGTTCTCGCGCCGAGAAATCCGGATCAAGCGGCAAGGAACTGCCTGCTGTGGCACCTGCTCCAAGTGGCGAGACGTCAACTCGACGCAATGCATCCTGCAATCGCTCCACATCACGCAACAAGGCCCACGAATGCGCAAGCAGATGGTGGGCTAGCAACACGGGCTGAGCCCTCTGCACGTGCGTATAGGCCGGAATAACCAATCCCGATTCGCTCACTCCTGCGCGACCGGCTGCCACCGAGAACGTTTCTGCAAGTTCGAGCAATGCAACGGCAAGCGAGCGGAACTCCCGCTTGCACCAGAGACGTAATGCAGTGACGCACTGATCGTTTCTGCTGCGTCCCGTGTGCAGCTTGCCACCGACAGGGCCTGCAAGCTCTGTCACGCGCCTCTCAATCGCCGTATGAATGTCTTCGTCGGATGGCTGAAAGACGAAGGCTCCCAACTGCATCTCGTCATGCACCGCACCGAGGGCTTGCAGAATTGTCGTTGCTTCCTGTTCGTCGAGAATGCCAACATGTCGAAGCATCTTCACGTGGCCCATCGAACCCGCCAGATCGTCGTAGGCCAGTCGCACATCGAACCCGATGCTTTCGGTGAACCGCATCAACTCATCCGCGGAACCTGAAGACAAGCGACCATGCCACAACGGCCCACTCATTGCTTGACCTTTCGCTTCTGCCCGATCCCAGCAAGGCGTTCGATTTCCCGCGCCAATTTGATGGCGCCATACTCCGGTGAAGCAACGCAAAACAGCGTGTCGTCGCCGGCAACCGTGCCGGCGACGCCTTCGAGTCGCGAACGATCGAGCGCAGAGGCCACGACATGCGCACACCCCGGCGGCGTTCGCACGATGACGATGGGGTTACTGACCGTTACCTCGGCCACCCATTCGGACAACACTCTGCGCAGCTGATCCACCGGGGCAATTCGATTCGGTTCGAACTCGGGTATGGCGTACTCCGCTTCGCCGTCGGCAGCGCGAACTTTCACGGCACCGATCTCTTCCAAGTCACGAGATACCGTCGCCTGAGTGGCAGTGATGCCACGCTTCTTCAGCATCCGGAGAAGTTCTGGCTGGCTGGTCACCGACTGACCAGAAATCACCTCAGCGATGATTCGCTGACGTTGCACTTTTGATGCCACTACTGAGCTCCTTCACTGGCCAACCAGGCGAACACGGCACGAGCCGAACTCAATCGATGGTGGGCCTGACGAATCACCCTGCTTTGCGCGCCATCAATCACGTCTGCAGAAACTTCCTCCCCACGATGGGCAGGAAGACAATGCATAAAGATCGCGCGAGGATCCGCATTCGACATCGTTTCTGCGGTCACTTGGAACGGTGAGAAGACCGCCAGGCGAATCTCACGCTCCTCTTCTTGACCCATGCTCGTCCAAGTGTCGGTGTGCACGGCAATCACGCCTTCCACCGCCAATCGAGGATCACGGTACTGCTCTACTGAAGGTGCGCCAGCGGCAAGTAGCCCCTGAAGCTCCTCGTCCGTTGCGTCATACCCGGCGGGGCACGCCAAGCGAACGTGCATGCCGAGCAAGGCGCATGCCCAGCTGAGCGAACGGGCAACGTTGTTGAAGTCACCGACCCAGGCAACGGACTTTCCCGACAAATCACCGAATTCCTCCGCCATCGTGATCATGTCGGCAATCGCCTGCAACGGATGTTCGAGGTCGCTCAACAAATTGACGATCGGAATCGTCGAGACGGCGGCCATTCTCCTCAGCGTCTCGTGATCGAAAACTCTGGCTGCAATCAGGGCGTGGTAGCCGGCAAGAACACGAGTGATGTCTTCGACTGACTCACGCACGTCCATCCCGACCTCGTCACCACGGGTGTACACGGGGTGGCCCCCCAACTGGACGATTGCCGCTTCGCTCGAGTGTCGCGTGCGCGCCGAAGGCTTCTCGAAGATCAGAGCGGCGGTCTTTCCCGAGAGCGGACTTCCCAACGATTCGGGTTTCTGCAACCCAGACGTGACCAGTTTCCGCAGACTCTGCGATGACAATTGTTTGATCTCCAACAAATTCACGACAGCACCTCCCGAAGAATCTCGAGTGCCTGACCGATCTCATCTGTCGAAACAGTGAGCGGAGGCGCCAAACGCAAGCGCGTCGATGTGACGGCGTTCACCACGAGACCTCGAGCCAGCAACTCGGCGGCGATCTTCTTGCTGTCGATGCCGGCTGCCAATTCGGCCGCCAACAACAACCCCGAACCATGCACCGCGACGACGTTCGGTGTCGCGAGCAATCCTTGCCGCAATTCGACACCTCGTTCACGAGCAAGTTTGGGCGCGTCGATCTCATGCATCGTGGCAATCACCGCGCGGGCAGCTGCAGTCGCAATGGCCGTTCCACTGAAGGTGCTGCCATGGTCTCCCGGCTTCATCACCTGTGCCACTTCACGCTTGGCCCACACCGCACCAATCGGCATCCCATTGCCGAGCCCCTTGGCCATCGTCACGATGTCTGGCGATACCCCAGCCGACTGATAGCCGAACCATGCCCCGGTTCTCCCGAAGCCCGTCTGCACTTCATCGATGATGAGCAATGCACCGTGATCACGACAAAGACGCTCGACTCCACGCAGATACTCGGTTGATGCCGGCACCACGCCGCCCTCACCCTGAATCGTCTCCAAGATGACTGCTCCAACGCTTGGTTGCAACGCTGCCGCAACCGCATCGAGTTCGCCGAATGGCACGTGATGGAATCCCTCCGGCATCGGTTGAAATGGCTCATGTTTCTCCGGTTGACCAGTTGCAGCCAATGCGGCGAGCGTGCGGCCGTGGAAGCTACCCAAAGCACTCACCACCGCGTGACGCCCTCGTCCTCCAAATTTTCGGGCAATCTTGAATGCCGCCTCGTTTGCCTCCGCACCGGAGTTACAGAAGAACACCTGTCCGCCTCCGCCATGCAGGGCGTCAACCTGGATGGCAACTTCTGTGGCGACGGGATTGGCGAAGAAGTTGCTCACGTGCAGCAATGTGGAGGCTTGATCGGCGATGGCGCGCGCAACGGCCGGATGTGAATGCCCAAGCGACGTGACGGCAAGCCCACAGAGAAAGTCGAGATACTCCTTGCCCGAATCGTCCCACAGACGAGTTCCCTCACCACGTACGAACATCACCTGTGGTGGACCAAAGACCGGAATGAACGGGCAGCCCGCTGACGACGGTCGCCCGGCGATCAGCGCCTGCGCGCGATCATGATCGAGAAACGCATGAGCTGTCATGTCGATCCTTTCACCAACATCGTGCCAACTCCCGCTTCGGTGAAGAGTTCGATCAACAGCACATGCTCGACTCGTCCATCGAGGATGTGCGCATCGGGAACTCCCGCATCGAGCGCATGCAGGCAACTCTCCACCTTCGGGATCATTCCGCCATCGATGATCCCGGTTCGAATCATCTCGGCGATCTCGTCACGCGTTGCTTGTGCCACCAAACTCTGCACGTCTGATCGATCGCGCAGGACTCCAGGCACGTCGGTAAGAAAGATCACCTTCTGCGCGCCGAGGGCACCCGCAATCGCCGCGGCAGCGGTATCTGCATTGACGTTGTACGCCTGACCGTGTCCATCACTCCCGATGGTCGCGATCACTGGAACGGCTCCGTCGTTGAGAACCGAGTGAATAACCGTCGTATCGACCGAGGCGATGTCCCCCACGAACCCGAGCCGCGTATCACGCTGTCGTACCCGCAGGAGTGCGGCATCTTGCCCGGAGATCCCCACTGCATGGGCGCCGTAGGAGTTGATCGCGTTCACGATCTGCGGATTGACATGGCCCAATAGCACCATGCTGGCTATCTCAATCGTTTCTGCATCCGTGACACGCAAGCCATCGACGAACTCGGGCTTCTTGCCCAACCGTTCCATCATCGCGCTGATCTGTGGTCCACCCCCGTGTACCACGACTGGCTTCATACCTACGGCGCGCAGCAATGCGATGTCACGGGCAAATGACTGAATGGCGGTTGCTTCGTCGGATCCCGCCAAAGCATTCCCGCCGTATTTGACGACGATGATTCGATTCGCGAATCTCTGGATGTACGGCAATGATTCGACGAGCAACTCCCCTACCTCGCGCGGAGTCCACTTGGCAGTGGTCCCAAGGCTCACGGGAACATTCCGACTTTGGTCAAGCCGCTGGCCTCGTCCAATCCGAGCGCGACATTCGCGGCCTGAACGGCGCCACCTGACGCACCCTTGGCCAGATTGTCGAGCGCAGAAATCACCATCACCGTGTTCGTACGCTCGTCAAACCGGGCAGTGATGTGCACCGCATTCGTGCCGAGTGTCGCTTTCGTAGAGGGAGACGTCTTGTTCACCACCACGAATTGCTCGTGTCGATAAAAGTTCGAGAGAGCCGCAAGCAGCGAAGCAGACGTTGGCGCTTCGCCCCCGCTCGGCTTGGCGTAACACGTTGCCAAAATTCCCCGGTTCATGGGAGCGAGATGCGGCGTGAAGAGCACTTGCGCACCCGTCACTTGCTCGATCTCCGGCGTATGTCGGTGATCGAGCAATCCATAGGCCGAGAAGTCCTCGTTCACGACACTGAACAACGACGAGTGTTTGACGGTGCGGCCCGCACCACTCACGCCGGAAGCAGCGTCCACGATCACCGATTTCGGCTCGATCAGACCCATTTTCACGAGTGGTGCAATTGCGAGCGATGCCGCAGTCACGTAACAGCCGGGCGTGGCAATCAGACGCGCACCCACCAGTTCATCCCGGAACAATTCAGGAAGTCCGTAGCGAGCTTCGGCCAACAATGCTGCTTGACCATGTACGAATCCGTACCAACGCGGATACAGCGATGAATTCTTCAGCCGAAAGGCGGCCGAGAGGTCAACCACCAAACGAACCCGCTCCACCAACGAAGCAGCGACCTCGAGGGCGGCTTCATGCGGCAGACAGAGGAACACGACCTCTGCCATAGCCGCACGATCGGCGTAGAATTCCTCGAACACGAGGTTTGGGTAGCTCGCCTGTAGCGAGGGATACAGCGACGACGCCAGACTTCCCGCTGCCGAGTCCCCCGTTGCGTACACCACCTCAAAATGGGGGTGTGCCGCACAGATTCGTAGAAGCTCGACACCGGTAAAACCGGATGCGCCAATGATTGCTACCGATACCATGACTGCATAATCATACAACGCATTGCATGATTATCCACGGATGGTCGTTACCGGAGGCGACCGCCCACCTTCGCCACTGCCTCAATGCAGCGGCCCCGTATTTCGGCCACCTCGTCGTCGGTAAGCGTCCTGTCGCTTGCCCGCAACCGAATTCGAAACCCGATGCTGCGACTTCCGGACGGCAAGTCGGCCCCGCGGTAGACGTCGAAGATCTGCAGACCATCGAGCGCAGAGCCCGTCGCCTGCTTCAACGCACGTGAAATGGACGCGGCGGTCGTCTCTGCACCGGCAAGGAAAGCTAGGTCGAAATCAGCAGACGGGAACCTGCTCACCGACTTGGCCACTGGCACACGCGGCGACTCGCCACAGATCATTGAGGCATTCAGCTCGAGGCATGCAACACGACATTGCACCCCAAGCAAGTCCAGCACTCGAGGATCGATCTCACCAACTGCGCCGAGCAGGATCTTGCCTCTGCTTAGCGTCGCCGACCTCGATGGGTGGTAACCGAGCGGAGCGCGAGCTTGGTCCAACTGCGCCCCGATATCGAGAGCCGAGGAGATCTCCGTCCACCAGCGCACTGCCGCAGACGCATCCTCTCCACTCGCCATCAAACACAAACTTTCGAACTCGTCGGGAAGCTCGCCCTCCCCCTGGGGGTAAACGTGGCCCAACTCAAAGATTCGAATGCCTTCGACCCGATGCGATTGGTTGTAGACGATGGTCTTCAACATTCCAGGACGCAAAGAAGTGCGCAAGATGCTTTCCTCGGCGACCAACGGGTTCGCCAAACGCAGAGCGTCTTGCGACTTCAATCCGACCGACTCCAAGTCGCCCGGAGCGAGGAATGGGTTGGGCATCGTCTCGCTGAGACCCAGACCCAGCACCACATCGCGCAATGTTCTGCGGCGCAGCTGCGCTCCGGTCAGCCGTCCGTAGACCGGCGATTTGGGCACCAACTTGCCGAGTTCGTCGTACCCGTAGTGCCGAGCAATCTCCTCGATGACATCGATCTCGACCGCACAGTCCGGCCGCCAGGAGGGAATCTCCACACGAAGTTCATCACCTTTGCCCGATACCGAGAATCCGATCGGCCCCAGAAGATCGGCAATTTGTCCACCCTCGAGATCCACCCCGAGCACTCGCTGAATCTCGGCGCGACGCACCGTCACAGGCCGCGTCTCAGGCATCAGCGTGTCGGCGACCTGCCGGGCAACACCTCGACGCACGACCAAATCGGGACAGGTCAAGGAGAGAACCTCCACGAACCGGTCGAATGCACGCTCAGCACCATGAGGATCCACCCCGCGCTCGAATCGAATCGAGGCCTCGGTCCGCAGGCCGAGGCGTGACGCTGAACCGACGATTCGCTGTGGCTCGAAATGGGCGATCTCCACGGCAAGCGATGTGGTCGTCGCACTCACCTCTGAATCGAGGCCTCCGATGATTCCGGCAACGCCAACCGGCACGTCACGACCATCACAAATCAGCAAGTCACCATCGAGGACCCGCTTGACACCATCCAATGTGGTGACGGTTTCACCGTCACGGGCATTGCGCACGATGAAACCCTCGCCCACTTTCGCGAGGTCGTACGCATGATTCGGCTGATTGAGCTCGAGGTTCACGAGGTTGGAAACATCGACGACGTTGTTGATCGACCGCATGCCCGCACTTCGCAGTCGCCGGGCGACCCATTCGGGAGAGTCCGTGACACGGACACCGTCGATCACGATCGCCGAGAAACTCGGGCATGAACGCTCGTCCCGCACGTCGACCGACAGGCCGACGGGAGTCTTGCCTTCGCGCCGCGACGGTGATGCAGAACGCAACGCCACCTTCCACTTGGCAGCAAGATCGCGCGCTACGCCAAGGTGGCCGTAGCAATCGGGGCGGTTCCGAGTGACATCCAAGTCAAACACCACTTCCGGTGAAACTTCGAGCGCGTCAAAAACGTTTTCGCCGAGCGTCGCGCTCACCGGCAGAATCTTCAGACCGGCCGAGTCTTCGTCGATTCCCAGCTCGACGCCGCTACACAACATTCCCTCACTATCAATACCGAGGATTCCTCGGCGACTGATTTCTCTGCCGTCGGGCATCTTCGTTCCCAACGTGGCGAGGGGCACGAGGTCGCCGGCTTTCATGTTCGTCGCACCACACCACACGTGGCGTTCGGTGCCGTCCCCGGCGTCAACCCACACCCTCGTCACCTTGGCGGCGTCGGGGTGTTTTTCGGTGCGCAACACCTTGGCCACCACCACCCCGTCGACACGTGCACCATGACGCTCGACTCCATCGACCGCGAGACCCAGCGACGTAAGTTGCTGGCCGATGCGATCGACGTCGTCACCAAACCCGACGCCACTTTCCGTGAGCTCGTTCAACCACGACAGAAGAATCTTCACGGGAACTGCCTCAGGAATCGGAGATCGTTCGTGTACATCTCGCGGATATCGGCCACCTGATGACGCTCCTTGGCCATTCGGTCGATACCGAATCCGAAAGCAAAGCCCGTGTACTCCTCGGGATCGATTCCGCCCGCACGTAAGACGTTTGGATGCACCATCCCGCACCCACCCAGTTCGATCCAGTCACCTTCAGCTCGACGGATGTCGAACTCCGCGCTCGGCTCGGTGAAGGGGAAGAACGAGGGACGGAGACGACTTGTGAAATCACTCCCGAAAAATGCCTTGGTGAACGCCTCGATGGTTCCGGCCAGGTGCGCGAAGGTGATTCCCTTGTCCACCACGAGACCTTCGATCTGGTGGAACACCGGCATGTGCGTGGCATCCGGCGTGTCACGACGGAACACACGGCCGGGCATCACGGCGTAGATCGGAGGCTGCTGTCGCTGCATCAATCGGATCTGCACTGGTGACGTATGCGTGCGCAGCAGCACCGACCCCGGCTGTTGCGCAGGAGAGCCCGGCTCGAGGAACATCGTGTCGAACTCGCTTCGCGCAGGATGCGACTTCGGCATGTTCAGCGCTTCGAAGTTGTAGAAATCCAACTCCACCTCGGGGCCTTCAGCCACCTCAAAACCAAGTCCCACGAAGACGTCTTCAAGTCGCGTCATGGCCTGCGTGACGATGTGCGCGTGACCACGCTGATGCTCACCGATGAATTCGCTGAGGTCCATCCCCTCGCTCGCCACCCGCTCACCATGTTCGCGATCCTTGAGTTGCTCCTCGCGAATAGTGATCGACGCCGCCAAACGTGATTGCGCATCGCCGATGAGGCGCCCGAGCTCCTTGCGCTGCTCGATGTCGCCCACCTGCCCGAGGAGCGCCTTCAATTCGGCAAGACGCCCCTTCTTGCCTTGCACGGCGGAGACGACGACCTGAAGCGCACGCGTGTCGCCGGCGCTGGCGACGTCACGGAGGGCGGACTCCAGCGAGTCGGCAATTTGTTGATGCAGATCGCTCGTCATGGCTTCACGAAACGCTAGTGCCCGTCAGCTTTGGCCACGGCGACTTGCCATCACGTACGACAGCACGGTTCCCGCCATTGCAACGTTCAGGCTCTCGCTGTGTCCGACATGCGGAATCGACACCCATTCGTGGACCGACACATCCGGATCGAGACCGTGCGCTTCATTGCCGAGCACCACGGCCACGTCCCCGTGCAGATCGACCATTGCAATGTCGCTCGTACGGGGAGATCCATGCGAAGTGGTTCCGAGAATTCGAAAGCCTCGTTGCGCGAGGTCCTCGAGGCGCCGATCGACGAGGACGGGAACATGGAACGTTGCACCGGCAGCCGCCCGAAGCGCCTTCGGATTGAACGGGTCGACCGTTCCGGATGTGCACACGACCGCACTCGCACCGAACGCTTCGGCCGAGCGGATCAACGTGCCGAGGTTTCCCGGATCTGCCAGACGGTCGACGACGAGCACCCAGCCGTGCAAGACCGAGTCGGCAAAGTCACGACGGGCAACCTCTGCGATCACGCCTTGCGGAGATTCCGTGGTGGCGACACGTTCCAGTACGCCGCTCTGCAGTTCGTGCACGACGACGACGCCGAGGTCGAGACCTGCAAGTGTCGAATCCGCACGCTCAGGGTCGACGAAGACCTCGAGCACCTGCCACTCGGCACGCAGTGCCTCTTCCAGGAGATGACGCCCCTCGACGACGAAACTCTTCGCTTCGACGCGTTCGGATTTGTTCGACAGCAGACGACGGAGTCGTTGCACCCGATTGTTGCTGTACCCGAGACGGGCGTCGCTCAGACGAGAGCTCCTCGCGCAGTCTCCACCAACTTGGTAAACGCTGCCGGATCGTTGACGGCGAGATCCGCGAGGATCTTGCGGTCAACTTGTACACCAGCCTTGTTCAGTCCGTCGATCAAGCGGCTGTAGGTGAAACCGTTCTGACGGCATCCGGCGTTGATGCGCTGGATCCACAGGCTGCGGAACTCGCCCTTGCGTGCGCGACGGTCGCGAAATGCGTACTGTCCGGAGTGCAATACCTGCTCGTTGGCTGAACGGAAGGTGCGGCTGCGGTCACCGTAGTAACCCTTGGCCTTCTCCAGGATCGCCTTGTGCTTCTTCTTGGCGTGAACCGCCCTCTTAACTCGTGCCATGTCGTGGTCTCCTCTCGATAAAAGTTGGTTTAACGTTCGCCAAGGAGGCGCTTGATTCGCTTGACATCACCCGAATGGACGTCGACGGAACCGTCGAGCCGGCGGGTACGCGTGGATGGCTTGTGCTCGAACAGGTGCTGACGCATCGACTGTTGGCGACGGAGCTTGCCCGTCCCCGTCTTACGGAACCGCTTGGCGGTTGTCTTTGAGGTCTTCATCTTTGGCATCTCGTGTTTCCTTCCCTGTTCTGCTCTAACTAGTTCTCTGTTTACTGGGCGATCTGTTCGTCGGTGACTGCCGGCGCCGAATTGACCGGCGCCTGCTTTTCGACTGGCTTTTCGTTTGGTTTCTTGGTCGACTTCTTTTCAGGAGACAACACCATGGTCATGTTCTTTCCCTCGAGCCGCGCATGGGTGTCCACCTTGGCGATGTCACCCAACTGCTCGATCACCGCATTGAGGAGCTTCGAACCGAGTTCCGGGTGGGCTACTTCTCGCCCCCTGAACTGCAGCGTCACCTTGACCTTGTGCCCCTCTTCGAGGAACTCCTGCATGTGACGCACCTTGGTGTCGAAATCGCCCTTGCCGATCTTCGGCCTGAGCTTCACCTCTTTCATCGTGATCTGAACCGTCTTGCGACGCGATTCCTTGAGGCGCTGAGATTCCTCGTAGCGGAATTTCCCGTAGTCCATGATTCGACATACCGGTGGGTTGGCCTGTGGGGCTACTTCCACCAAATCGAGATCTTGACGTTGCGCACGCTCCAAGGCTTCGGAGATGTTCACGATGCCCACCTGGGAACCATCGGCGTCCACCAGACGAACTTCGCGAGCGCGAATCTTCTCGTTGAACCGTGGCTCCTGGAGTGGCGGTGCTATGGCGTTACTTTCTTGTGCAAGCGGCAATGCCTCCCTTGTTGACAGACCAGTGAGAAGGCAGGCATGCGCGAAGCCGAGCCGCATTGCGGCTGCGACCCGAGCGCACTCACCACCTCACTTGGAAGTTGGATTTCCGTGGTCGGGTGGGGGCAATGTCCCCACTTGGTTGGACAGGCTATCGGGCGGGCTCGCTCAAGCGGACTTTTCGATTTGAGAGGCCTCCTGGTGCCCGAACCGGATGGTTCTCTCAAAAATAACCCGTGTCCCGATCGCCACATCGCGGGAGCCATCAAGCAACTCCGCACAGTGAAAGAGGTAGCGATTCCCGTCATCCCCCTCGATCCATCCGAGTCCCTCGTGGTGGTCGAAGGAAGTCACCGTGCCATCGCTGCGCATCAATCGAACCTCACCGAATCAAGAGTAGACGCGAGGCCGTTCCACCAGTCGAGTGCCGACATCACCGCACGACCCGCGGGTTGCACGAACTCGAGCACCACGTGACCCGAACCCCCGGCCACCACCACCTGTCGATCGACTAATCGCACTTCGCCACTCGTCCACGACGCAAGTTCGATCTCGGCGCCGTGTGCCTTGGCGATCTTGACTCGCTGCTGTCTGATTTCGGTGTAGGCCCCACCAATTCGCGTCACCCGAACGATGTGATCGGCTGATTCGTTCCATGCGATACGCCGTTCGTCCTTGGTGATCTTTCGCGCGTACGTTGACTCCCCTGACTGCGGGGTGGGAATTCCCCAGCCTCCGTCGAGTAGTCGATGCAATTCTTTTGTACCGATCACACAGAGTCGATCGCGCAGATCTTCGGCATCGTCGTTTCCAGCGGGAATCGCCACCCGTGCAAAAACGTCGCCCTCGTCCAAGGCCTCAACGATGCGCATGACACAGACACCCACTTCGGTGTCGCCGGCAAGAATGGCGCGCTCAACTGGTGCCGCACCTCGCCAACGTGGAAGCAGTGAAAAGTGTAAATTGACGAGAGGAAGACGAGCCAACAGGCTTCGGGGAATCAATCTTCCGTAGGCCACCACTACTCCGAGCCATTGACCGCCGCGTGTTTCGACCATCGGCAGCACCGCTTCCAGATCGTGAATGACCGTAATTCCCTGTGACTCAGCGAACTCGTGCACAGGTGTCTTCATCAAAATTGAACCACGGCCCCGTCGCTTGGGTTCTGCCGTTACTACGAGATCGACGACGATCCCTAACCCAACCATCAGCGAGAGGCAGCGTGCCGCAGTCGCTGGCGTGCCGAAGAAGACGATCCCGTCGGGACGCGCTTCCGGCATGTCGGCGAGCATCAGCTCAGACGCAAATGGAAAGGCTCTCTCCTTTTCGGGTCTTCCTCGCGAATGCGGTATTCGCGCATGGCCACCTTGCGCTGGTCCTCCGTCATGCGATCGAACATCAACACACCCTGAAGGTGATCGATTTCGTGCTGGAAGAGCCGTGCCAGCAGCTCGTCGGCCTCGACTTCAATTTCGTTGCCATCGAGGTCGACCCCGCGCACCAAGATCTGCTTCGGTCGAACCATTTCGACGAACAGCCCGGGAATGGACAGACAACCTTCGTCGTACACCCACTCGCCAGACGCCTCCACGATTGTTGGATTGAGGATGACCTGGGGATCGTCGTCAATGTCCCACACGAATATCTGCTTCTGGACACCGATCTGTGGCCCAGCCAGACCAATTCCCGGGGCTTCATACATGGTGTCGAGCATGTCGTCAGCGAGAGCGACGAGTTTGCCGTCGATGTTCTGCACCTGCTCAGCAACCGCCTTCAGCACGGGGTCGCCATAGACCCGGATCTTGTTGGTGGGATGCCCCGATGACGAGTTCACGCGTGAAAGGCTACTTCTCGAGATGAATGGCGAGCAGTACTTTGAGCGATCCCCAAGTTCGACTGAGTCGGGCAAAACGTTCGACTGGAATCTCGACGGCCGCACGCTACGAGTCGATACCGCTGGAGGCGTGTTCTCTCGCCGCGGACTCGATGATGGAACCGAATTCCTGATCGACCGCGCAGCAACTCCCCCGATTCATGGAGTGGCCTTGGATCTTGGTTGCGGATGGGGTGCACTTGCCATCGCCCTTGCAACGCGTGCCCCCGAACTGCGCGTGTGGGCGGTTGACGTCAACGAACGTGCAGTTGCACTCACCGAGCAGAATGCCGCGCGCAACGGTCTGGGCAACATCACCGCTGTCCTCGCCGACCAGATGCCGAGCGAGGTGACCTTCGATGTGATCTGGTCCAACCCGCCCATCCGCATCGGCAAGCAACAGCTGCACGACTTGCTCGCAACGTGGCTGAGTCGCCTGTCGGTTCGGGGCGTGGCCTGGCTGGTGGTCAGTCGACACCTTGGTGCAGACAGCCTCACGACTTGGCTGGCCGAGCAGGGTTGGATATGTGAACGAGTTGGGAGCCGTCATGGCTACCGACTGCTGCGAGTCAGTCGCTCCTAGAGACGTGGTGGATCGACGTGGATCCGAACATCCTTGAACACGCTCAACTCCTCGTGCTCATTATTCAAAATCGAGATCATGTGGTTGGCATCTCGAAACCGCACCACTGCTCTCTCGCCATTCGCCCACGCAGCTAGGTCATATTTATTCGACAACAATCGAGCAGCCTCGGAACCGCCTGCACCGCCGAACGACGCGACCACCGAGAACGGGGGCAGATTCAATTCACGTCGCGCTTTCGATTCGATTTCTGCGAAGGCGTCGAACCGGCGTTCACGAACGGCCTGCAACAAATGGTGCTCGGGAACATGCGTCTGAATCACGAGCGTGCCGCCATCAACTTGACGCGCTGCAGCAACGATCAAACCCGCTGCAATCTCCGTCGCCCGAAAACGTGGCGCAAACAATTCCTGGTCAAAATCGGCGAATACAACCACATCCGGGCGTCGGACGCGATGAAGAGCGGCTTCGGTTCCCACGAAGAGGCTCGCACGTTGCTCCACTTCAACCCCGTCCTCCACCACACACAGCGATGATGCTGCTCGACCGCTTGCCTTGAGAAGATCTTCACCAAGCCGCTTCACACCCGGCCGGAGATTGCGAAACGTGTTCGACGAACAGGCGAGACACACGCCGGGGCGCGTGGTGGAACAGCGAGTACACACCAGGCCACGGTCATGTTCCTGCACCGCCCCGCCACATTTGTCACATCTGGCAATCGAGCGACACGATGCACAGGCGAGCAACCGAGATCGCCCTTTCACGTTGAGTACGACCACGACCCGCTTCGAGGAGTCGCGGATCATCTCGACGAGTCGCGACGACACGAGTGAATCGGCCCAGTGCTCGTCGGATGTCCTATCGACGATTTCGATGGCAGGCCATTGGCCAGGTTCGCCCTCGACCGAATCGACAACACCCTGGGCCAACTCGATCGCGGCAACGCTCGGTATCGGCGACAACAAGAAGCAGGGAATCTCTGCGCGACGGGCACGCTCAACCGCAACGTCACGGGCATGCCAAGTGGGATTGCGTGACTCCTGTAGGGCATCGTCGTGTTCGTCCACCACTACCACCGAGGAAAGACCCGGCACACTGGCAAAAACCGCGCTACGCGCACCCACCGCCACGTCCACTCCACCGGCGACACTCGGCCACTCGTCAGGATGCACCGCCACTGTCAGTCCATTCCCGCGCAACGCGGCACGCACCGCACTCGCCCTGCCCAGCGTTGGTGTCACCACAAGCACGGGACCGCGCGATGCAATACGACGGATGAATTGGGTGAGATCCCACCGTGGTCCGCGCCGCACCACCACGGAGCGGGGCTGGTCGAAGATCGCAAGCGCCGTGTCGGTCGTCGTTGACTTGGCCGTGTATCGCGACGCAGGGAGGTTGCGCACGAGCGTTGAGGCGGTACCCGTCACCAAGACGCTTCGCCAACGCCCGCACCAACGTTGCGCCGTCCACTCGGCAAGCGTCACCACTTCTGGGCTGGGACCTCTGCCGAGTAGTGAAACAATCGGTTTCAATTTGGATGTGTCGACCGCGGAGTCAGTCGACACGCTTACCACCCAGCCACGTACGTTTCGTCCATGCAACGGAACCCTGACGAGGTCCCCTACCCGTGGAGATGCACCAAGATCTGCGGGAACCTCGTAATCGAATATCCGATCGAGGCCTGTGACGTCGGGAACGACCGAGACAACCTGCACGTGCGCCCGGGCGCCTCTACCAGGCCTACTTGAGCTTCAGCGCCTTGGCGAGATCGTCGAGCTTGCTCAACTTCTCCCAGGTGAACGAAGCACCGGAACGACCGAAGTGACCGTACGCAGCAGTCTGGCGATAGATCGGTCGCTTGAGATCGAGGTCACGAATGATCGCGGCCGGACGCAAGTCGAAGACTTCACGCACCGCGCGCTCGATCGATTGCTCATCGACGGTGTTCGTACCGAATGTCTCGACGAGGATGCTGATCGGTTGCGCCATTCCGATGGCATAGGCAACCTGCACCTCACAACGCTTGGCTGCGCCTGACGCGACCACGTGCTTGGCCACCCATCGCGCGGCATAAGCAGCCGAGCGGTCGACCTTGGAGGGATCCTTGCCGCTGAACGCTCCGCCTCCGTGACGCCCCATGCCGCCGTAAGTGTCGACGATGATTTTGCGTCCGGTAAGGCCGGTATCTGCATGCGGACCACCCTTGACGAACTCACCTGTCGGATTGATGTGTACGGCGTAGTTGTCGTCAACGAACTGTGCAGGAATCACCGGACGAATAACTTGCTCAATGAGGTCGGGACGAATCACCGAATCTCGTGGCGTGTTGGCCGCGTGCTGCGTCGAGATCAGCACCGTCGTCAGACGCACGGGTTTGCCGTCCTGATATTCAAATGAAACCTGCGTCTTGCCATCAGGACGGAGATATGGAATCGCCCCCGACTTGCGCGTCTCGGACAACTTCTCCGCCATGCGGTGAGCAACGAAGATCGGTAGTGGCATCAATTCCTCGGTCTCGTCGCAGGCGTAGCCGAACATCATTCCCTGGTCGCCCGCACCTTGCGTATTCAACGAGTCGGAACTGGCCTTACCCGAACGGGTCTCTTCACTCTTGTCAACGCCTTGGGCGATATCCGAACTCTGATCGTCGATCGAGAGGATGACGCCACAGGTGTTGCCGTCGAAGCCATACTGCGCATCGTCATATCCGATCGACTTGATGGTCTCGCGCGCAATCCGCGGGATGTCGACGTAAGCCTTCGTATTGATCTCTCCGGCAACCACACACAGGCCGGTGGTGAGCAACGTCTCACACGCGACACGACTTTCCGGGTCGTCGGCAAGCAACGCGTCGAGTACCGCATCGGATACCTGATCTGCCATCTTGTCGGGGTGACCTTCGGTCACGCTCTCCGATGTGAAGGTAAAACTGCGCACTACATCTCCCTACTGCTGTCGGCTCATCTGGTTCGGCGCTGCGCTATTGCAGCGACCACCCAGACAATAGTCAGTGGGTGCGGCTTACTCGGCGGAAGTGTCTGCGTCGGCTGATTCGACTTCTGCCTCGATGGCAGGTGCAGCCTCGACGACCTCAGTCGACTCCGCCCCTTCCAAACCTGCCTGAACGTCATCGGCCGCCTCATCGAGCAATGCGGCATCGGCTTCTGCCGCAAACTCGTCGTACACCTTCATTTCGACGCTCTTGATCTTGTCTGCCGCGATCTCTTCGAAGCTGATCGACAGGGGCTTGCGCGACACACTGGATACCTGTGGTGGCACCATCGTGCCGAGACCCTCGCCCAGTTGATTGAAATACGAGTTGATCTCCCGGGCACGACGAGCAGAAAGCGTCACAAGCGCGAATTTCGAGTGGGTCCGGTCCATCAGCTCTTCAATCGGGGGGCTCATCATCACGTCTTCGGTCGTCACAGAACGTCCTTTGTGCTCGGGGTTCGAAGTGAACAGGCTATCGGGCGAGGCGGGCGCTGCGGATCAGGCCCAGCATCGAGTCGACGGTCTCTTCGAGGTGGTCATTGACGATCACATGATCGGCCAACTCCTTGCCGATCGGCTCCTCTTCCTCTGCCTTGCGCAGTCGCTCAACCACCTTGGCATCTGCGTCGCCCCGCGCATGCAGACGGGCCTCTTGTTCGGCACGTGAAGGTGGCAAAACGAAGATCAAGATCGCATGGGGATATTTGCGTTTGACTTGCTGCGCTCCATCCACCTCGATCTCGAGAACGATGTCGTGGCCATCGGGCGGCTCCGGGTTGGGCGTGCCATAGAGATTGCCGAGAAACTCGGTCCACTCGAGAAATCCACCGTCTTGGATGCGCCGTTCGAAGGTGGCACGGTCCACGAAGTGATAAGCGTCTGATGATTCACCCGGCCGGCGCGAGCGCGTGGTCCAAGATCGGCTCAACCACAAGCCCGAATCTCGTGCCACCAGTGCCTCGACGATCGTGCTCTTGCCCACTCCACCAGGGCCGGAAACGACGATGATCAAACCCATCAGCCCACCTCCGCCACGATCTTTGCCACATGCTCGGGAGAGAGTTCGCTGATTCTGGTGGTTTCGCCCAGACCCAACTCCTCAAGGATGCGCCTAGCGCGCACTTTGCCCACCCTCGGATCGGCCTCCATTGCCTTCACGGCATAAAGAAATCCCAGCGACGAGTCGCGCACCGCATCGGTGAAGACTTCTTCGATCGAACGGTTCCCCGCCGCAATCGAGCCGATGGCAGAGTCCAGCGAGGATTTCAATTCGGCGAGTTGTTGAAGCACTTCGCCATGCGACATGAACGAATTCTATCCGCGCGAAGCGTTGCGACCCCCGCGATGTGCGACGCCGATGATTTCCGACCACTCGCGAACGCCGTTTCGTCTCGCCCATCGCTCGAGACCATCGACAAGTCGGACCGAGATTCGCGGCTGAGCGAAGTGCGCCGTACCCACCTGCACGGCTGACGCCCCCACCATCATCAACTCCACAGCGTCGTCAACGCCGACCACCCCTCCGACGCCAACGATCGGCAGACCAGGCAGGGCGCGATGCACGTCAAACACGGCACGCACCGCGAGTGGATGAATCGCGGGACCAGAAAGACCGCCTCCCCCGTTGCCCAATTGCGGTCGACCTGTCTGCGGATCGATCGCCATGCCAAGCGCAGTGTTGATCAACGTCACCGCGCTTGCCCCTTCCTCCGCTGCTGCCGCAGCGATTGCCACCAAACGATCGGTATTCGGGCTCAGCTTTGCCCAGATGGGGATATCAATCGTCGAAACGCCGCGAACTATTTCACGAACCAGCGATTCGTCGTGCGCAAAGATCTGATGCGTTGCACCGCTCGCCGGCGGGTGCCCGGAGACATTCGGGCAGGACAAGTTGATTTCGATCGCGGCGACCGGAACAGTCGCCACCATACGCGCAGCTTCCACATAGTCGTCCACGCCAAAACCCCAGATACTCGCCACGGTGGTGACCTTCTGGCGTTCGAGCTTCGGGAACTCTTCTCGAACCCACGCTTCAGCGCCCATTCCTTGAAGGCCGACGCTGTTCAACATGCCGCCTCGGGTGGGTGCCAAACGAGGGGGCGGATTGCCCTCCCAAGCAAACTTGGCAATCGACTTGACGACCACCGCACCGAGGCGAGACAGATCGACGTAACGAGAAAGTTCTGTCGAGTGCCCGACCGTGCCCGAAGCGGTCATCACCGGATTGCGCAACTGGAGCGAACCGACCCGCGCGCCGATCACCGCTCGTGATACTCCTGCAGCGTCATCACCTTCATCGGATCGGCAGCACGCTCGATCATTCCCTGCACCGCGGCAAGTGCGGCCTTGATCGTCGTGACGGACGAGACGCGGTGGATGTTGGCCGCCTTGCGGATCGCCTCTCCATCACGGTGGGTTCCCTTTCCGCGCGGCGTATTGATCACGAATGCGATCTCGCCACGCTCAATGAGACCAACGGCATCTTCCAAGTTTGAACGACCTCGTTCGGAAACTTTCGATACAACACCATCCACTTCGAGACCCGCTGCCCGCAAATGCTCGGCGGTGCCACTCGTTGCCACGATTCGCATTCCGAGTTCTCTCAGCCCTCGTGCCACACGCACGCCATCTGCCTTGTCCGAATCGTTCAGGGACAAAAACACCGTGCCCGATTCAGGCAACTCGGTGTAGACCGCCGTTTGTGCCTTGAGGAACGCTCGACCGAACGATCGGTCGATGCCCATCACCTCGCCGGTGCTGCGCATCTCAGGCCCGAGCGCCGTGTCAACATCAGGGAACCGACTGAACGGCAACATCGCCTCTTTGACCGACACATGTCGACCAGTGACCGGCCCCCGCAGCACGCCTTCCGAACGCAATTGCTCGAGCGAAGCTCCGAGCATCACCCGCGTGGCAACTTTGACGAGTTCGACTCCCGTGGCCTTGGCAACGAACGGCACCGTGCGGCTTGCACGCGGATTTGCCTCGATGACGTAGACCTTGTCTTCGTGCACGGCGAACTGCACGTTGATCAGCCCTTCCACGCGAAGCGCCTCAGCGATTTTGCGCACATGGGACTCGACCGTCGAAATGGTTTCCGCACTGAGGCCTACAGGCGGCAACACACACGCGGAATCGCCGGAGTGAATACCGGCCTGCTCAACGTGCTCCATGACGCCGCCAATCAACACTTCCCCGGTGGAGTCCCGAATCGCGTCTACGTCGATCTCCACCGCATCGTTCAGGTAGCGGTCGATCAACACCGGCCTCTCGGCGGACAAACCTCCTTCCCTGCCCAACGATCCAATAGACGCGATCTCGTCCATCGCGCGTTCCAAGTGTTGGTCGTCATGGACGATCTGCATTGCCCGCCCTCCCAACACATAGCTCGGGCGGACCAACACCGGATAGCCCACCTGACGGGCAATCTCACGTGCTTCACCAAGCGACGTCGCCGTACCCCCCGCAGGTTGGGGAATCCCGAGTTTGGCGCACAGCACGTTCCACTTTTCGCGATCCTCGGCGAGATCGATCGAATCCGGGGAGGTTCCGGCGATCAGGTGCGCGGGAATCTTGTTCGCCAATTTCAGTGGTGTCTGTCCTCCCAGGCTGACGATGACTTTCGGATCCCGACCTGCGGCCTCGCGTTCGGAGCGAATCACGTGCATCACGTCCTCGATCGTGAGTGGTTCGAAGTACAGCCGATCCGAGGTGTCGTAGTCCGTGGAGACAGTCTCCGGATTGCAGTTCATCATCACGGTCTCGTATCCCGCATCGCGGAGTGCGAAACTGGCGTGCACACAGCAGTAGTCGAACTCGATCCCCTGTCCGATTCGATTCGGTCCCGATCCGAGGATGATCACGCGATCCTTGTTTGAGGGTCGCACTTCGTCCTCGTCTTCAAATGTGGAATACATGTATGGCGTCTCGGCCGCGAACTCGGCACTGCACGTGTCGACCGATTTGTAGGTGGGCCGAACTCCGAGACGCTCGCGCATTACTCCAACTTCGTCTGCGGTGACTCCTGAGAGGTGTGAGATCTGCGCGTCGGAAAAGCCGAGCCTCTTCACACGCCGCCATTCATGCGAATCGAATTCGCGAACGTCGCCACGCTCGATGTCATGTCGGGCATCGACGATCATCGCCATCTGGTCCAAGAACCATGGATCGATTCGACAAGCGTCATGAATTCGCTCTCCGTCAATACCACGTCGAATTCCCTCAGCGACGAGGAACAGTCGCTCGGGCGTCGGCACTCCCATCGCCTCGATCAACTGATCATCGGTCAACGAGCGCATCGTGGCCTCCGCCGGATCTGCGTTCAGTCCGAAACGTCCGGTCTCCAATGAACGCATCGCCTTTTGCAAGCTTTCGGCGAAGGTGCGACCGATCGCCATCGCTTCGCCCACCGATTGCATTTGTGTTCCCAGCACTCCGGAGGTGCCGGGGAATTTTTCGAATGCCCAGCGCGGCACCTTGGTGACGACATAGTCGATCACTGGCTCGAAGCTCGCCGGCGTTTTTTTCGTGATGTCATTCGGAATCTCGTCCAAGGTGTAGCCCACAGCCAACTTTGCGGCGATTTTGGCGATCGGGAATCCCGTTGCCTTCGATGCAAGCGCCGACGATCTCGATACACGCGGGTTCATCTCGATGACCACCTGCTCGCCGGTTGACGGATCGACGGCGAACTGGACGTTGGAGCCGCCCGTCTCCACACCTACGCGACGGATACAGGCAAATGCGGCATCGCGCATCTCCTGGTATTCGACATCGGAAAGAGTCATCGCTGGTGCAACGGTGATCGAGTCGCCCGTGTGCACACCCATGGGGTCGACGTTCTCGATCGAGCAGATGATCACGCAATTGTCGGCGCGATCACGCATCACTTCGAGCTCGTATTCCTTCCAACCGGCGATCGATTTCTCGATCAACACTTCCGAGATGGGGCTGGCTGCCAAACCGTTCGTCACCACCCGACGGAATTCGTCCTCGGAGTGCGCGATACCGGTTCCACGTCCACCAAGGATGTACGCCGGCCTGATGATCACGGGCAGCCCCACTTCGGCCAACACTGTCCATGCCTCGTCCAACGAATGAGCGATTCCGCTCTTCGGGACGCGGAGACCAATTTCCAACATTGCGCGCTTGAACTTGTCTCGATCCTCGGCAGTCGAAATTGCCTCAGCGTTCGCACCTATCAATTCAGGCGCTCCGTCTACACCAACCACTCCGCGCGCATGCAGTTCCATGGCCAGGTTGAGCGCGGTCTGTCCGCCGAGTGTGGGCAAGACAGCGTCAGGCCGCTCGCGTTCAATGATCGCCTCGAGATACTCCGCAGTGAGCGGCTCGATGTATGTGCGGTCGGCGAACGATGGATCGGTCATGATCGTTGCTGGATTGGAGTTGGCAAGAATGACTCGATAACCCTCGCTACGCAACACCCGACAGGCCTGCGTACCCGAGTAGTCAAACTCGCAGGCTTGGCCGATGACGATCGGACCTGATCCGATGATCAAGATCGATTCGAGATCACTTCGCCGAGGCATTAGCGCTGCTCCATCAACGTGCGGAAACGATCGAACAAGTACCTACTGTCGTGCGGACCCGGACCGGCTTCAGGGTGATACTGCACACTGAATGCCCTCGATTCCTCGACCGTCATGCCCTCGTTGGTCTCATCGTTGAGGTTGATATGGGTTACCTTCACACGGTCCCCGAGCGAGGAGGCATCGACACAGAAGTTGTGGTTCTGACTGGTGATCTCCACGCGACCTGTCGTCACGTCGCGTACCGGATGATTTGCCCCGTGATGTCCGAACGGCAACTTGAAAGTCTTCCCACCGAGGGCCAGCGAAAGAATTTGGTGCCCCAAGCAAATGCCGAAGAGCGGCACCCCTGCATCGAGCACATCGCGCACCACCGACACGGCATTCGTGGCGAGCTCAGGGTCACCCGGGCCATTGGAGAGAAACACGCCATCGGGCTTCATTCCACGAATCTCGTCAAATGATGTTCCCGCCGGCACCACCTTCACCGTCGCGAGTTGCGCCAGGCACGCGAGGATCGTCGATTTGATGCCGAAATCCATGGCGACCACTTTCCACGGTCCACTCCCCACTTCGTAGATTTCGCGCGTGGTCACCTGACCAATCAGATCCACTCCGGCAGTTCCGCGCTCTTCACGCGCCACGTTCAACAAGTCTTTGGAACTCGACTCTCCGATCGCACCAGACATCGATCCGGAACCACGCAGAATTTTCGTCAACCGACGAGTATCGATTCCGCCGATACCCGTCACGTTCATGCCTCGGAGATACTCGTCGAAATCGTGATTTGCCCGCCAGTTGCTGCGGCGTCGGGCCATCTCTCTAACGACGAGGCCACGAGCATGAACGCGGGTTGCTTCATTGTCGATCGGTGAGGTGCCGTAGTTGCCGATGTGGGGTGTGGTGAACGTCACGATTTGCCCTGCGTACGAGGGATCCGACAACACCTCCTGGTAGCCCGTCAGCCCCGTGTGAAACACCACCTCGCCACTCACGTGACCACTGACCGGTTCGGCGCCGATGAGCTCACCGGCGAATTCGGTGCCGTCGGCAAGCACGAGCAAACCCCGCCGAATACTCATCGCATCGCCTCACCGTCGCGAACCACCGCACGACCGTAGAGGATGGTGTGACGGACCTTGCCCCGAAGACTGCGTCCACGGTACGGAACATTGCGGCTGAGACTCGCGGAGCGATGATCCTCCGCCCGCCAGGTTGCCGCCAGATCCACCACGGACAGGTTTGCCGGGGCTCCCACCACAGCACCGGCACCATGGCGATCGCCGATCTGAGCGATACGCGCGGGGTTTATGGAGAAGACTTCAGCCAAGCGTGACGGTGTCACGTCGACGACCGAGTTGACGACGCCGAGCGCATACTCGAGTCCGAGCATCCCGGGTGGCGCTTGATCGAGGGGAAGCTCCTTGTCTCGAGGAGGGTGTGGAGCATGATCGGTGGCGATCGCGTCGATCGTGCCGTCGACCAGGCCCTGACGAAGTGCGAGCACATCCTCCATGCTGCGCAATGGTGGGTTCACTTTGTACACGGGATCGAAACTCCGCAGTAGTTCGTGATCGAGAGCAAGGTGGTGTGGCGTCACCTCCGCCGTGACGGGTAGCCCATCACGTTTCGCCTGCCGCACCAGCTCCACGCTCCCCCGCGTCGAGACGTGCAAGACGTGAAGACGCCCTCCCGTCAGCCGACACAACTCGATGTCACGGGAAACCATCATCTCTTCGGCAATGGCCGGCCACCCAGGCAAACCCAAATCCGACGAGCACGCGCACTCGTCCATGACTGCATGGCGAGTCAGATCCTGCACCTCACAATGCTGTGCCATCGTCACACCGAGCGTTCGTGCGTACTCAAGCGCCCTACGCATCAAAGCGGGGTCTTGCACACCGTTACCGTCGTCGGTGAAGACACGTACTCCCACCGCCGTCAGATCAGCGAACGGCGCGAGCACCTTGCCTTCACGGGCAACCGTGATGCAACCGCTTGGAAACACGTCGCACAAACCTGCCCGCACTCCCTGGTCTCGCACGAACTTCACCACGGCCACCGAATCTTGCGCCGGGTTCGTGTTGGGCATGGCCACGACTGCGGTGTACCCGCCGAGTGCTGCTGCCCTGCTGCCGGTTTCGATCGTCTCCGCTTCCTCGCGCCCGGGTTCGCGCAAGTGTGTGTGTAGATCCACGAAACCAGGAAACACGTGACAACCCTGCGCATCGAGCGATTCGTCCCCGCGCAAACCTTGACCAACTTCTACGATGCGATCCCCATCGATCAGCACATCGGCATTCGTCACGCCTGTCGCGCCGACGATGCTCCCACCCTTGATCACGATCGTCATCTGGCCTCCTCTCGCAATGCCGAGTGATCCGGCTCGACCGCCAACGAATCGAACAGCACGGCCATTCGCACCGCTACACCGTTGGTCACTTGGCGATGAATCAGTGACCCTCTGATCTCCGCGGGATCCACCACCATCTCCACACCGCGATTCATCGGGCCAGGATGCATCACCTGAGCATCGACGCTCATCCGTGCGACACGGCGAGGAGTCAGTCCGTAGTGGGTCGAATACTCAGCCAAGCTCGGCACGAGTCCCTGGTTCATGCGCTCCGCCTGTAGACGGAGCATGTACAACACATCCACCGAATCGACCACGGAATCGAAGTCGTGCACCACCTCGACGGGCCAATGGGAAACAACGGGTGGGAGCAAGGTGGGCGGAGCAACCAGCAGCACCTCGGCACCCAGCGCAGTGAAGGCCTCAACGTTGCTACGCGCGACACGACTATGGCGAATGTCGCCCACGATGGCGACCCTCAGCCCAGCGAGATCCTGCGAATTCCTCGACCTGGTGATCGTGTACGCATCGAGCAACGCCTGTGTCGGGTGCTGATGTGCCCCATCGCCCGCATTGATCACTGCAGCGGTGGTCCATTGTGCGATCTGCCACGGAACTCCCGCCGACTTGTGACGTACGACGAATGCATCAACACCCATGTCTGTAATCGTCTCCACCGTGTCACGCAAACTCTCGCCCTTGTTCACGCTCGAGCTGGAAACCGAGAAATTCATCGTGTCCGCAGACAGCCGTCGCGCGGCCGTCTCGAAACTGAGACGAGTGCGAGTCGAATCTTCGTAGAACAGGCTGACCACGGTGCGACCGCGCAGTGCGGGAACCTTCGGTACTGGCCGAGAATTGATTTCGGCCATCCGATCCGCAAGGTTCAATAATCCCAGAATCCGATCTCGCCCCAACTCAGAGATCGACCGAACATGCCTCATTGCGGCGCCTTCACTATCACGCCGTCCTCGGATACCAACACTTCGTCATGTGCATGAGTAGGAATGTTCTTGCCTACAAAATCCGGTCTGATCGGCAGCTCGCGATGTCCCCGATCGACGAGCACGGCGAGCTGCACTGCTCGTGGCCGTCCAAAACTGTTCAAACCCTCCAGTGCCGCGCGAACGGTTCGCCCCGTGAACAGAACGTCATCCACCAGAACCACGAGCATGTCCGTCACGTCGAAGGAAATCTCGGTGATTGCGCCGTCGACCACGGGACGGATGCGCAAATCGTCTCGATACATCGACACATCCAGCGCTCCGCTCGAAACACTCAACGTGGGATCGATCGCAATGATCTTCGCCGCAAGCTGCTCGGCGATCCACACGCCACCCCGCTGCAACCCGACGATGGCCACGTTGCCCAGATCGTGGTTGCGTTCGACGATCTCGTGGGCGATTCGCTGAATGGCGCGAGAGACATCGCCCCGCTGCATCACCTGTACGGGCATCTGCCCGGATCCACCCACTGCTGTCCTTTCGTCCGAACCTCACAGGGTTCGATTAACGACCGGCGAAACCATAGCAGGATCAGCGCCTCCGGTAGACCGCCCAATACTCGTTCCCGGCGATCTCGACGAAGTCATCGCGCTCAAGAGCCCAAACCGTCTCATCCTCAGCGCTCAAGTTGCGCTGGAGCACCACATATTCGACCGTCTCGGCGGCGTCCAAGCGATCCCCCTCGCGAAAGACATCGGGGCCGTAGAGGGTGCTCTTGAACGGGTTCGGGAACATGTAGATCTCGCTGCGACGTGCGAGATGTGCCGTGACGCTGTGCTGGGCCGTCACCGATGCATTGGGCGGAATCACCTCGATGATCTCTCGTGCGGCAACGGCGATGGGATGACTCGGTGGCCACGTGGGAACCTCCCGCCTCGACATCGGCAACGGGGACCACAGATATGCCGTGAGCACCGAACATGCGAGGACAAGTGCGACCGCATACCTTCGGTTGCGTCCAACGAGCACGCGAATCGCCCAGGCGGTGCCGATCACGATGCTTGGCACGGCCACGATCGAATAGTGGTATTCGATCTGATACTGGTACCAAAAGGTGCTCAGCACGTTGACGAAGAGCACGAGCGAAGCAGTTGCAGTGAGTAGCGGCGCTCGCAGGAAGACGAATCCCGTTGGCGCAAGCATCTGGAACAAGTAAAACGGTCGTCCATCCGACAGGAAATGATCTACGACCTGGCGAGGAGAGGAGAAGATCGCCCGCAGAAAGCCCCCGGGACCCCCAAAGGGAATTCGCCAGGAGTTTCGAAACGTCACGCCCGTGAACGAACGCATCACGACGAAGAGCATCGTCAACATCGTCAGGAGGGAAACCGCGATGAGCGCAATCCCACGCCTCCATTCGCGACGAACGCTCAGCCACACGCCGATTCCCACGAGAATGACTGCCACATCCTCCTTCACCGACAGCGCCAGGGCGACCGACACCCAGAACCAAACTGTTCGTCTGGTGACAATCGCCCACCAGACCATCGAAATGAACAGTCCGAGGAATGCATCGGGATGAAAATTCTCGAGCACCGTCCAACTGATTGCAGGATGGAGCAAATACACGAGACCAAAGACGAAACCCAATGCGTCACTCCCCGTGATTTGGCGAGTGGCGAGATGGATGGGAATTGCCGCTGCCGCGACAACAAGTGCTTGAACGACCAGCAACAGAGCCGTCGATCCGATGATCCAATACAGGGGTGCCACCAACAGGAGCACGAACGATGAGTGGTCGCCGAGCAGATTTCGACCCATCAGCGTCACAAAGGGCGACTCGAATCGAGACAGCAGCCAGACGCCTTGCTCATAGAGGCCAAAGTCGTAGGCCGACGTACCCAGACCGAAGTGCACATTGGCGGTGCGCACGCCGAAATACCAGCCCCACCACGCCGCCACCGCGCTTGTCGTCAGCAGCCAAGCCGAGCGACTCGTGACCTGCGTGATGCGGCTCACGACCAGGTCTTCATCAGGCCCTACAGCTCGCGCGCCACGGCCGCGAGCACGCCGTTGACGAATCGTCCCGATTCAGCTGTCGAGAATCGCTTGGCCATTTCGACGGCCTCGCTCATGACCACGGCCTTGGGGGTGTCCGAGCGCGACGTCAATTCGAAGACGCCGATCCGCAGGATGATCTTGTCGAGCACCGATAGACGAGCGAGGGTCCAACCGACCAGGTGGTTGGAGATCATCTCGTCGATGCGGGACTCGTCTCGTGCGACCCCTTCGACGATCAACCTCGTCAACGGCTCTGGCTCGAGTATCTGCGAGGCTAGGACGTCGGTAGCCGGCACACCCTTGATGGTCGCCTCATACAGCAGGTGAAGCGCACGCTCGCGAGCGTCGGTCAGCTCATTTCCCGCGCGCCTGCTGGTCATGAATTCAGACTCGCGTGATGTAGTCGCCGGTGCGGGTGTCGACCTTCAATTTGTCGCCGACGTTGATGAACAGTGGGACTTGGATCACTTTGCCCGTCTGCAGTGTGGCTGGCTTGCGCGCTCCAGACACACGATCTCCCTGTACACCAGGCTCAGTCACGGTCACCTCAAGTTCGACAGCAGCCGGGATTTCGACGCTCACGATTTCACTATCGTGCGTCGCGATGATGGCGACTGCGTTCTCCACCAAATAGTCGGCCGCGTCTCCGAGCGCCACCGGCTTGATGTTCACCTGGTCATAGGTCTCGGTGTCCATGAACACGTAATCCTCGCCGTCCTTGTAGAGAAACTGCATGTCGCGCTTCTCGAGGATCGCCTGCTCCACCTTGATCCCGGCGTTGAACGTTCGATCGAGCATGTTGCCGGTGCGCAGGTTACGCAACCTCGTACGTACGAATGCGCCGCCCTTTCCGGGCTTCACGTGCTGGAACTCGACCACCGTGTACAGGGTGTTGTCGAGGTTGAGGGTGATTCCGTTTTTCAGGTCGTTGGTGCTGATTGCGGGCACGAGGGATCCTTTGTGCTGTTGGTGAGAATGCGACAACCGGAGCGCTCGACGAGAACCAAGTCCTCGATGCGCACGCCACCGATCCCTACACGATAGAGCCCAGGCTCCACGGTCACCACGTGTCCATTACTCAGAACATCCGTCGAATTGCTGCGCAACCACGGCGACTCGTGGATGTCGAGACCTACACCGTGACCGGTCGAATGCAGGATGTCCCCTGCGTATTCGGCTAGGCCTGCTCGGGCCATCGCATCCAGGCTCGATGCCGCAACACCTTCGCGAACGGCATTCAGCACCTCTTGTTGTGTCCTTCTCAGCAGCTCGTGAAAGGCAACCAGGAGCGGATCGACTTCGCCGACGAAGAGCGTGCGGGTCATGTCGGAGCGATAGCCATCGACGAGGGCGCCAATGTCGATGATCACGCTGTCCCCTTCCCGAATTCGTCGATCGCCCGGCTGGTGATGGGGCAACGCCGCATTGGGGCCTGACGCAACGATTGTCGGATACGCAGGTCCCTCAGCCGAGTGGATTCGTAGGCGCGATTCCAATTCGTCGCGCACCTCTCGCTCGGTGACACCACCTTGGAGAACCATAGGCAGGACATCGGTAAACGACCGATCTGCTGCCCACGCAGCCGCCTCGATACGTTCGATCTCGAACTGATCTTTGCGAGCACGCAACGCTGCCAGTGGATCCGTGAGCGGAATCAACTCGCAACCAAGTGTCGACTGGAAGCGTCGCCAATCGGCATAGGAAGTTCGTTTGTCATCAAACCCCACTCGACTGTCACCGACGAGTGCGCGCACCAACTCCTCGTCACGAGCATCCAGCGCATTCGCCACGACGACCTCGCAGTGGGAACTCTGTTCACGAGCCTGATCGCCGTAACGTGAGTCAACAATCAAGAGTGATTGCCTACCGGTGATCAAGAGTGTTCCGACCGATCCGGAAAATCCACTCGCCCACCGAACATCACTCGGCGTGTTGATCAGAAGCGCATCCACATGTAGCGAGTCGCTGAGATGTCGGCGAACTTGGGAAAGACGGTCAGCCTTCGGATGCATCTACAAACTCAACGAGCGAGCAAGAGAGACACCGCGCGCATGGCAAGGACATAGCCCTCGTCGCCGAATCCCGCAATGGTGCCGTGCGCAACAGGAGCAATCACACTCTGGTGACGCCATGACTCGCGTCGCAACGGTTCGCTGAGATGAACTTCCACTACTTTGCCCGCGAACGAGCGCAGCGCATCGTGGATGCTCCAGGCGTAGTGGGTGAAGGCTCCCGCGTTGATCACGATCGCGTGGTGATCAGACTGCTGGATCCACTCGACCAAATCTGATGCTCGGTTGGACTGTCGGTGCTCGACCGTCAGACCAACAGTCGCTGCTTCTCGCGTCGCCAGATCGACGACTTCCTGAAGCGACGCGGTGCCGTAGATCGACGGCTCTCGCGAACCCAGCAAATTCAGGTTCGGACCACTGAGAAGAAGGACTCGGTGCTGCGACGCCACAGTGTCAGCGTACTTCCGACTCGGCGAGCACCTCGCGAACCAAAGCTTCGTCCACGCCGTTCACCACCTCGCAACCACGTGGACCGTCGAGAATGAAGGTGAGGCCATTGAGCGCCTTCTTATCTCCCTGCATCAAGACAACCAGCCGATCATGCGACAAGGCCTTCGGGAGATCGATCGACAACCCATAATGATCGCGAACCACCCGTTCGTGATATTCGACACGAGACGAATCGATTCGTCCCATTCGCCTGGCCAACTTGGCAGCAAACACGAGACCGATTGCCACTGCCTCACCGTGACTAACCGCGAAGTTCGACTCGCGTTCGATCGCATGACCGAGCGTATGCCCGTAATTGAGCAAGGCTCGACGACCTCCCTCGCGCTCGTCTTGTTCGACGATTTCGGCTTTTATTTGGACACAGCGAGCCACCAGCTCGTCGATTCCGAGCGCGAGAAGATCGTCTCCAGTCAGGAAGTGGTACTTGGCCATCTCTCCCCTCCCGCCGCGGATCTCGCTTGCAGGAAGACTCGCCAACGCATCAGTGTCACAGATGACAGCGCGTGGCTGCCAAAAACTCCCGACCAGATTCTTGCCATGACGCGTGTTGATTCCGGTCTTACCGCCGATTGCTGCATCGACCATCGCCAGCAAACTCGTGGCCACATGCACGACACCAATCCCCCGATGCCACAGCGAGGCAGCAAAGCCCGCAACGTCGGTGACGAGTCCACCGCCCACGGAAACGATCACGTCGTTACGGGTGGCTCCCATCTCACCCAACGCATCAAGGATCGACATCACTGTGTCAATGGATTTCGCCGATTCACCGGCACCAATCTCGTGACGACGCACATTCCGAGATCCGAGCAATGGCAAAACATCAAACGGAATACCCGCCTGAGTGACGACGAGGACGCGAGTCGCTCGCTCCGGCAGCAACGACGAAAGTTCGCCAACAGCGCCAGATCCGATGAGTACCCCATATGCGCGATCACCCAACTCGACCTGAACACGCTTCAGACTCATGCGGCTACCTGAATTTCGCGAAGCACCGCCTGAGCCACCTCCGCGACAGACAAACCGTTCGTCTGGACGACGAACTTGGCGACCAGACGGTAGTCCGCCTCGCGAGACCGCCACAGAGACTCCAAGGCACTTCGACGATCTCCACGCAACAATGGGCGCACGTCGTCGTCCGATAGACGCCCCAGAATCTCATCGATTGAAGCCTCCAACAGCACCACATTCAGCGTCGGATCGGTGAGCATCTCACGATTCTTGGCGATGGTCACGATTCCTCCGCCTGTAGACACGACGACCGGAGAGTTGGCTCGACTGAGAATTTCGCCCAACAAGTCGGACTCGAGGGCACGAAAAGCCTCTTCGCCCTGTTCAGCAAAGATCGTGGCTACCGCCTTGCCCGATCGGCGTTCCACTTCCTGATCCAGATCATGAAAGTCAATACCAAGACGATCGGCGATCACCCGTCCCACCGAGGTCTTTCCTGTGCCCATCATTCCGACGAGCACGATTGGCCTGCCCGCCAGATTGCTCATTGGCGGAGCGACTCTTGAAAACTTCGCCAGTTGCGGACGAACTCGGTAAGTGAATCTCCACCGAACTTACGCTGGGCCTCGCGTGCGAGAACGAGCGCGACCATCGTCTCTGCCACCACCCCCATTGCAGGGACTGCCGTCACATCAGTTCGCTCCTTGAAGCTGACCGTCTCTTCCTTTGTCTTCATGTCGACGGTCTTCAGAGTCGGACGATTCAGCGTTGCGAGCGGCTTCATCGCAGCGCGAACTACGAGCACCTCTCCGGTCGACATGCCACCTTCGGTACCACCCGCGAGACTCGTCTCGCGCGCATACGTGCCCTGCAATTCGTCCCATGAAATCGCGTCATGTGCAGCACTGCCACGACGCCCGGCCACCTCAAAACCGTCGCCGATCTCGACGCCCTTCACGGCCTGAATACTGAGGATCGCCTGGGCCAACATGCCGTCCAACTTGCGATCCCAATGCACATGACTTCCGAGACCAACGGGCACACCATAAGCAAGCACTTCGACGACCCCGCCGAGACTGTCGCCATCTCGTGCCGCATCCTCAACCGCGGTAATCATTCGCGACTCCAGCTTCTTGTCGAAACAGCGCACAGGCGACTCGTCAATCGCCGCCAAGTCGGATGACTCTGGCCGCGCAGGAGTGTCTACTCGTTCGGCGCCAAGTTGGATGACGTGAGAGATCACCGTCGTGCCGAGTTCGGCCAACAACAGTTTGGCCAGTGCTCCAGCCGCCACTCGCGCAGCAGTTTCCCGTGCACTCGCCCGCTCCAAGACGTCGCGCGCATCGTCGAAGCCGTACTTTTGCATGCCCGTCAAATCCGCATGTCCTGGTCGAGGCGTGGTGAGCGGCTTTTTGGTTTTGCCCGGCGCTGGTGACATTTCCTCGTGCCACACGTCGCTGCGGAACCATTCCGTATTGCGGATCATGATCGACACCGGCGAGCCGAGAGTGCGGCCATGGCGGATTCCGCCGAGTAGTTCGATGTCGTCGACTTCAAAACGCTGCCGGGGACCTCGGCCGAATCCGAGGCGGCGTCGAGCAAGTTCGGATTGAATTTGCTCCTTCGTTACCGACAAACCCGCCGGCAAGCCTTCGACCGTGACAGTCAGGGCTTGGCCATGGCTCTCCCCGGCCGTCAGGTAGCGCAACACGATTTCAGGCTATCGGCGAGACAGCTCGGCCTCGGCGGCATGGCGCATCACTGCAACGTCTGCCTTGAAGCCGAACCAAATTTCTTGTTGCAGAGCAGCCTGATGAACGAGCATCCACAACCCGTCGACGGTTGCGATATCGCGCCCCTGCAACCTAGAGAGCAACGGCGTTGTCAGCGGCGAATACACCGCGTCCAACACGACGCAACCGCTTGGCACGAGACTTGGGTCTACTGGAACGGCATCATCGTTGACACCGCTCATGCCAAGTGGCGTCGTGTTGACGAGAAAGTCCGCGCCCTCGACGTCACCACTACTCCCGACTCTGCCCACATCGGCACACGATGCTGCTCGACGGGCCGACTCGGCAGAACGGTTGATCACGATCACCTCCCGGGCCCCTCGCCTGCCCAATGCCTCGACTACCGCACGACCCGTGCCTCCTGCTCCGAGCACTACACACGTCTTGCCGACCACGGTCTTGCCGCTCGACTCGAGCGCGCGAACGCACCCATCACCGTCGGTATTCCACCCACTCACGATGGCCTCATCGAACGAAATGGTGTTCACCGAACCACACCGGATCGACGCCGCATCTCGGCGATCCACGAGTTCGTATGCCTCATCCTTCAAGGGCATCGTGACCGATACGCCTGCCAAATCTCTGCCACGAAGCGAATCGATGAACGCCTTCAACTCACCCCGCGCAACTTCGCGCGCGACGTAGATTCGATCTTCACCGCGACGACGAAACTCTGCGTTGTGCATCGCGGGGGAAAGACTGTGCACGACGGGGGAACCCACCACCATCGCCGCCACAGTCGACGACGTCACGGTAGAATTCCTGCTTGTCGCGCTTCTTCGACGTTGCGCTCGTGTTGCTCGAGTGTGGCGGCGAACTTGTGGCTCCCGTCTTTGTCGGCGAGCACGTAGTAGAGGTATCGGCAAGGTGGGGCAACCCCCTGGCAAATCGCATCACTCACATTCGGATTCGGCGCAGGGTTCAGCGCGGCAATGATCGATGCCCTGCCCGGGCTCGCAATTGGCGTGGGAGGGAGACCCTTCTTCTTGTAGGTGTTGTACGGGGTGTCCGCTTCCTTGAGCACCGAGAAATCGGCGCCCTCCGGCGCTCCGTAGTACAGCGAGGCATCGATTTGTAATGCCATCTTCAGGTCGAGTCGGTTGTAGATGACGCGAGCGATTTTTGCCCGATCTTCTGCCACCTTCGCTTCCCGCTCGATCAACGAAGCCACGATCAACACTTGATAGGGCGAGTAACCGACCTGGTCTTCCGCTTCGTCCAGCCCCTCCTGGCGCCCGACTCGTTCCATCAGAGACACCATGCGCGAGACCACCTGCGATTCCGACTCTTCGCCAGAAACTTGGTATGTGTCGGGAAACAGCAGGCCTTCCAGCGAACCAACGGCCGACGGCCTCAACCATGTTTCGACATTCGATGTGCTCGCCGCACCCACAAACGCCTCGGCATTCAATCGCAGTGTGCGCTCGGCGAGACGTTGGCCCATCTGTGCAATGGTGAACCCTTCCGGGAAAGTCACATTGACGAACGTCGCAGCAGGCGGGGTTCCCAACCGCGCCATGATGTCGCCCATGTGTGAACCCTTCACTACTTGGTAGTAGCCGGGAATCACTTCGAGCCCACCATTGCGCCCGATGTACCAACGGAAGATCGCGGCGTTTTCGATGAAACCGTCGTCTTTCAAGCGCTGCGAGACCGACGCGAGCGTGTCACCTTCGTTGATCGTGAAATTGGTGGCTACTTCGTCGCCTCCTGCAGGATTGACCTGCCCGAGATACCACAACCCTGCGGCACCAAACAGCAGGCTGACGGCGACCGCAACGACCACCACTCGCTTCAGATGCGGCCACCACTCTTCATGGTCTGGCGGCACCGAATCATGGCTGAAACGACGCGATCTGACTGCAACCTCAGGCCGGTCCCAGGGGTCTTCTACCCAGTTTTCGGCAACGGGCTCAGATGACTTCTCCTGCTGCAGGAGTGGGTCGATCATCGGCTGTCGCGCATCTTCGAAGCGTCGAGCCAAGACTGCAACATCACCGCAGCCGCAACTTGGTCGATGATTCGCCGACGGGCCTGAGCTTTCATCTTGTTCTGCATCAACGCCGCTTCTGCCGTTTTGGTGGTCAAACGTTCGTCATGGGTGTGCACCGGCACACCGACGACGCTAGCCAGTCGGTTTGCCTCGTCGGCGGCAGCGCGCGCTGCCGGACCGAGTTCACCCGAAAGCGAGATGGGAAGACCGACTACGACCGCCTCGGCTTCGTACTCAGCGACGATTTCAGCGATCGCCTGGTGATCCTTGCGCTCATTTCCACTGCGATGAATCACTGTTACCGGCGAGGCAAGCATTCCACTTGCATCACTGGCGGCAACACCGATCCGTTTCGAACCGAGATCGATGCCGATCACTCTCAAAACGTCAGACCAACACCTTCGTCGCCGCTGAGCGGGCGATCTGAAGTGCTTCGTCGAGCGCAGCAGCATCCTTGCCACCCGCCGCGGCAACGTCACCCTTGCCGCCGCCGCCACCGCCAACCTTGCGTGCCGCGTCCTTGATCAACTCTCCAGCCTGGATGCCGCTCGTTTTCCTCACGGCTGCCACCAACGCCACGCCACCTGTCGGCGCGACTCCGCCAAGCACGACGGCTTGAACGCCTTCTCCTTCGCGAATCGCCAATGCCAACTCACGAAGATCAGCTGGCTCGAGGCCATCGACTCGCTCGACAACGAGACCTCCAGATGCCCGCGACTGCAATTCGACTGACCTGGATCGCGCCTGTGCCGCGCGCAGCTGACGCACCTCGTCTTGTAGCGCCTTGATCTCGTCAAGTTTCTTGTTGATGGCGACCGCCATCTCCGTGGGTTGTGCGCCAAGCAGGCGGGAGGCGTCTTCTACTGCCGACTGCATGGTGCTGAGATAACGGACCGTGTTGACCCCGGTCACCGCCTCGATGCGACGGAGGTTCGAACCGATGCTCGATTCAGCAACGATCTTGATTGCCCCAATATCGCCCGTCGCGGACACGTGCGTGCCTCCACAAAACTCGAACGACGAACCTGCTCGTAACACTCGCACCATGTCGCCGTATTTGTCACCGAAGAAAGCGATCGCACCAGATGCCAACGCCTCATCTTTCGAGGTCTCGTAGGCCTCGGTGTCCTCATTGCGCAGGACTTCCGCGTTAGCAAGAGTCTCGATGTGCTCAATCTCTTCCCGAGTCAGCGGTGCATAGTGGCTGAAGTCGAAGCGAAGACGATCCGGTGCGACGAGCGATCCAGCTTGCTTGACGTGTTCACCGAGCACTTCCCGCAAAGCGTGGTGCAAGACGTGCGTCGCCGTGTGGTTGCGCCGCGTGGCGTTACGTGCGTCGACGTCGATACGGGCAACAACTTCCTCTCCGATTTCCAGTGATCCCTCGACCATCTCACAGACATGACGTCGCAGGCCCGGCACGGCAAACGTGGTGTCGACGACCCGGGCCTCACCGGAAACCCCGACGATCGAACCGGTGTCGCCAACCTGACCACCGCTCTCGGCATAGAACGGTGTCACATCCAGGAATACTTCGGCATTCCCGTCCTCGCGCTGCAGTACTTGCAGGACGCGAGCGGTGGATTCGTTCTTGTCGTAACCCACGAACGTCGTGATCCCATGTTCTGCGATCAACTCGCGATATGCCTCTTGCGCGCCTTCGTCGCCCGAGATCTCCTTACGCGCACTCTTCGCACGCTTGCGTTGGGCTGCCATCTCGGTCTCAAAGCCCGACGCATCGACACCGATACCGCGTTCACCCGCGATCTCCTGTGTGAGTTCCAGAGGAAACCCGTAGGTGTCATGCAACAAAAAGGCCGAAGCGCCCGAGAGCGTCTTGGCGCCCTTGGCCATCTCGTCATCGAGAATCGACATTCCCGTGCGCAGGGTGTGGCGAAAGCGATCTTCCTCGCGATCGAGGACACCGAGAATGAAGTCGCGGTTCTTGCGCAGATCCGGGTAAGCGTTGCCCATTACGTCGATCGCTACGGCAGACAACTCGGGCATTACCCGGGTGTCAGTTCCGAGAAGATACGCGTGTCGAACTGCGCGACGAATGATGCGCCGCAGAACGTAACCGCGGTTCTCGTTCGAGGGGAAAACTCCATCGTTGACGAGCATTGTCGAGGATCGCGCATGTTCGGCAAGCACACGCAACGAGAAGCAGTCGCGATCTTCGTAGTCACCGGAGCGATACTTCTTGCCGGTGAGGGACGCCGCACGCTCGACGAGTGGAAACAGCACGTCGGTCTCCCAGATCGAATCGGTTCCTTGCATCAAGGCCAGAATTCGCTCGAGTCCTGCTCCCGTGTCGATCGAGGGACGCGGAAGGGGCGTTCGAGTGCCGTCTTTCGACTGGTTGAACTGCATGAAGACGAGATTCCAAAACTCGAGGAAACGATCCCCATGTGGATCGTTCAGTGGGCCACCCTCCGGCCCGAACGCTGGTCCTCGATCGATGTGAATTTCCGAGCAGGGACCGCACGGGCCGGTCTCACCCATCTGCCAGAAGTTGTCGGCATCACCGAGACGCTGGATGCGCGACATCGGCACACCAACTTGTTCGTGCCAGATCTGCTCCGCCTCGTCATCGCTCTCATGAACCGTGATCCACAGGCGATCTCCATCGAATCCGAAAACCTCCGTGACGAGTTCCCAACTCCACGGAATGGCGTCCTGCTTGAAGTAGTCACCGAAGCTGAAGTTGCCCATCATTTCGAAGAACACGAGGTGGCGCTTGGTGCGACCGACATCGTCCAGGTCGTTGTGCTTTCCCCCCGCGCGAGCGCACTTCTGCACCGAAACCGCACGCGAATACGGCGCCGCCTCATCACCGAGGAAATACGGCTTGAACGGCACCATGCCGGCGACCGTGAACAGCACCGTCGGGTCGTGCGGAATGAGGCTCGCCGACGGAACCCGCGAATGACCCTTGCTGGCGAAGAACCCGAGGAAAGCTTCTCGCAACTGATCGGCAGTTTGGATCTTCGAGCCAGCCATCGTGACTCAAGTCTAGAGGTCGTACTTCTCGCCGATCAGAGACGAAATGCTGCTAGTTGCGAAAGTAAGGCTGTGAGCGTGGGGGACGACCAGGGGTCTGCTCAGGCAGATGATCACGATCAACCGCCGTCGGATCGTGATGTGGAGAGCGGTAGTCGACGCCATGACCAATTTCAGCGGCACCCGCATAGTGAGCATCGGCGAGGAACGGCGGGACAGCGACATCAACACCTCGACGAACATCGTCTCGCGCGGTCCAGATTGCGTGTGAAACCGAGTTGCTCTTGGGGGCCCTGGCCATGTACACCACCGCTTGAGCGAGGTTCAACTGGGCTTCCGGCAGTCCCACCACTTCGAGTGCATGGGCTGCGGCCACCGCCACGACGAGCGCCTGAGGATCGGCGACCCCGATGTCCTCACTCGCAAGAATCACCAATCGCCTCGCGATGAATCGCGGATCCTCTCCCGCCTCGAGCATCCGCGCCAGCCAGAACACTCCGGCTTCGACGTCACTTGCCCGAATGCTCTTGATGAACGCCGACGTCACGTCGTAGTGATCGTCTCGCCCGTACCGCATCGCACTCACACCAAGCGCCGCCTCGACGTCCTCGATCCCGACCACGACGCCATCACTTGTGCGACCTTTGGCGATTGCGCAGGCCACCTCGAGAGCAGTCAATGCCTGTCGACCATCGCCTCCACATCGAGCGGATAGGAGTTCGAGCGCCGCGGGTTCGGCTTCAGCCGACTCTGCCGCCAGGCCTCGTTCCAATAGCTGATGTGTTGCTGCAGTCGTGAGCGACTCGAGACGAAACAGCGTGCTCCTACTGCGCAGCGGTGCATTGACCTCGAAGAACGGATTCTCCGTCGTCGCCCCGATCAAGGTGATCACACCGCTCTCGGTAGCCGGGAGCAACGCATCCTGTTGGCTCTTGGAGAATCGGTGGATCTCGTCGACGAACACGATCGTGCCAATTCCTTGTTGACCGAGTCGTTGCTCCGCACGATCGACCGCTTCACGAACCTCTTTGACACCAGCCGTTACTGCAGACAGTCGTTCGAATGCGCGATTGGTCGTCGCAGCAATCACTTCAGCAAGCGTCGTCTTGCCAGTTCCGGGTGGCCCCCAGAAGATCGCACTCGAAATGCGATCCGACTCGATCAATCGACGAAGTGGCGCCCCTGCCGCCAGGAGGTGTTCCTGTCCGACGATGTCGTCCAAGGTGCGCGGTCGCAGACGAGCTGCCAACGGTGCTTGACTGCGCAACTGCTCTGCTGCTCGGGCGCTGAACAGGTCGTCACCCACGACGAACCAACCGCTCAGCTCTTGGCGGGCTTGGGCAACGTGCGGATGCCGAGTTCCGCCAACTGCGCGTCGCCAACCTGCGTCGGCGCATTGGTCATCGGATCAAGACCAGACTGAGTCTTGGGAAAGGCGATCACTTCGCGAATGTTTTCCTCACCTGCCAGGATCGCTACCAAGCGGTCGATTCCAAAGGCGAAGCCACCGTGCGGTGGCGCACCGAACCTAAACGGTTGCAGGAAGAAACCGAAACGACGGTCGGCCTCCTCATCGGTGATACCGAGGTGACGGAACACCCTCCGCTGCATCTCGGGATCATGGATTCGAATCGATCCTGAGCCCAACTCCCAACCGTTCAGCACCAGGTCATACGCCAAGGCACGAACACTCATCGGATCTGTTTCGAGGCGATCGATGTCGTCCGGGTGAGGCTGACAGAACGGATGATGACCCGGCTGCGCGCGACCCGTCTGCGCATTGATTCCGACGAAGAGAGGAAAATCGACCACCCAGACATATCGATAGGGACCCTCGTGCACCGGGGGACGTCCGATGTCATTGCGCAACTGTCCCAGCACTTCGCAAGTAGTCGACCATTCGTCGGCGACGAGCAACAACAGATCGCCGGTCACCGCGCCGGTTCTAGTCAGCAAGTTCTGCTTTTCTGCATCGCCAAGGAACTTCGCCACGGGAGAATCGAGTGCGCCACCCTCGCCCACCCGCATCCACACGAGACCCTTTGCACCTACTTGCTTGGCGCGGTCCGTGAGCTGATCCAACTTGTTGCGGCCGGCCGCGGCTGCCTCGGGGTACGTGGCCGCATCCACACGAATACCCTTGATTGAAGGAGCCTGGGCAAAAGCTTTGAACTCTGTCGCTGCAAACACCGAGGTCAACTCGATCAACTCGAGCCCGAATCGCATGTCCGGTTTGTCCACACCGAAACGGTTCATCGCGTCACGCCAGGTGATTCGCTCGATTTCGGGTGGCGCAGATCCAATGACCGACTCTGCAGCTGCCACAACCGCACGGCTGATCGCGCCGAGCACGTCATCGACCCCAACGAAACTCATTTCGGCATCGAGCTGCATGAATTCGTATTGACGATCTGCGCGCAGGTCCTCGTCGCGAAGGCAACGAGCGATTTGGTAGTAGCGGTCCACCCCAGCCACCATCAGCAACTGCTTCCACAGTTGCGGCGACTGAGGTAAGGCGTAGAACGAACCGGGCTCCTTGCGCGACGGCACGAGGAATTCGCGCGCACCCTCTGGGGTACTCGGCATGAGGAAGGGCGTTTCCACTTCCACGAATTCCTGTTGTTCCATCGCCCGACGAATGGCGGAGTTGACTTTGGCCCGAATGCGAAGGTTGCGTTGCATTCGTTCACGTCGGATATCGATGTAGCGATACTTCAGGCGAACGTTTTCATCCACGTCGTCCGCTCGTGAATCGACAGGAAATGGTGGTGCCTCAGCCTTGTTCAAGGTGGTCACCACACAATCGACAATCTCGACCGAGCCAGTGCGAATGTTCTCGTTCACCGTCCCTGCGGGACGAGCCTGCACGGTTCCTTCGATCCGCACCACCCACTCACTGCGGGCATCCACGCTGGCATCGACGACACACTGCACCACGCCTGTGTGATCACGCAGATCAAGGAAGGCGAGGTGTTCTCCGTGTTCACGTCGACGGGCGATCCAGCCGCACAGAACCACCTTGGAACCCACCAGGTCGGCAGTGACGCGCCCACACAAATGTGAACGCAAAGACGTGGGCTCGCTCACTTGACATCCGTTACTGCAAGCGTGCGCTGCACGATCTCGATCAGGTTGGCCCGCTTGACCGTGGTTTGTTCACCGCTCGACATCAGGCGCATCACGATACTGTCGCTCGCCAATTCATCGGAGCCAATGATCAATGCAATCTCGGCTCCACTCCGATCTGCCGCCTTCATTTGGGCCTTCATACTCCGCTGTTCGAACGCGCGATCCGTCGAGATGTCCGCTGCTCGCAACTCGGCAGCGACGCGCAGAGCTTCCCCACCACCGGTGGTATCAACCACGAAGACACGAACCGTCTCGCGGGGTGACGGAAACACCGACTCGGCGTCACAAGCCAACAACGTGCGGTCGAGACCGAGGGCGAAGCCCACTCCTGGCGTGGCGGGCCCGCCTAGTTGCTCGACCAGGCCGTCGTAGCGTCCTCCCCCGCCGATCGCCGTGTGGGCTGCGGACAGCGATGTACTGACGAACTCGAAGGTCGTGTGGCAGTAGTAATCGAGGCCACGGACCAGTCTCGCCTCAACTGTGAACGGAATTCCAAGTTCGGTGAGCGATTGACGTACCACCGCGAAATGTTGGGCGGATTCGACCCCGAGGTAATCCTCGATTCGGGGCGCACCCTGAATGACAGGAGCATCATCCGGTCGCTTCGAGTCGAGAACTCGCAACGGATTCTTGGCCAGCGTCGCACGCGAGTCGACGGTCAGTTGCTCTTCATGGTCGCGGAAGTACTTCGCGAGAGCCTCCGTCCATCGTGCCCGCTCATCGGCGTTGCCGAGTGTGTTGAGCGCCAAGTGAACCTGGCGCAAACCGAGAGCGCGGTAGAAATCCCAGGCCAGCGCGATGACTTCGACATCGGCATGCGGGTCAGTAACGCCAAGTACTTCGACACCCACTTGGTCGAACTGTCGGTAGCGACCTTGTTGCGGTTTTTCGTACCTGAAGTTGGGACCCGCGTACCACACCTTCCACGGTGTCGTAGGCCGGTGTTGAACGAATGCTCGACATACACTGGCCGTCTGCTCCGGGCGAAGCGCCACCCGTCGACCACCCTTGTCCTCGAAGTCGTACATCTCCTTCGTCACGACGTCGGTGGCCTCACCAAGTCGGAGGAACACCCCCAAGTCCTCGAACATGGGCGGGATCATGTATGAGCACCCGTAACGCGATGCCACCTCGGCGAACGCCTCCTGAAACGCGCGCCATCTCGCGGCGTCGGGAGGAAGGATGTCCCGGGTGCCAGGACTTGTGGCGAACGAATTCACGCAAGAACACTAGATGCCGGATGCTCGCTCGACATCACTCGATAGGCGTCGTACACGGAATCGATTCGCTTGATCGTACGAAGCACCGACTGCAGGTGGCTCGGGTCAGCAAACTCGAATTCGAAACGCATCTTCGCCACCCGGTCCGATCCCGTGTGGGTGGAACACGAGACGATGTTGACATGCTCCTCGGACAAGGCATTGGCGACGTCGCGCAACAGTCTCGTGCGATCAATGGCAACCACCTCGACGGCCGCGATGAACGTCGTGTCCTGGAGTTGACCGGACCATTCGACATCCACGAGACGACCTTCGTTCCGCGCCACCACCGACGTTGCACGAGCGCAATCGCCGCGGTGAACTGCGACGAGTCCCGTCGCACCAAGAACTCCGAGAATGTCGTCTCCGGGTAGCGGCGTACAACACGAAGCGAGTTGCACCATCGTTGCGTCCAGCCCGTCGACATGGACTCCCGGTCCGCGCGATCCTCCTGATTCGACGTCAAAACGAGTGCCCATCGAGAGCAACTCCCCCGTTGTCGAGTCGCGCATTGCACGGGTCACCCGCGTGGCGAACGTCTGAGCTGAAACGTGACCTTCACCAATCGCTCGGAACAACGTCGAAGCGTCTTGGTAGTTCATCGCCTCCAATTCCTCGGCGAAGGCGCGAGAGCCAAGCACCGCTGCGACGGGGATCCCGAGACCGCGCAGATGCTCCACCAGGTCATCGCGACCAGTTTCAAGGATGTCTTCGTTGCGTTCGCGCGCGAACCATTGCTTAACTTTGCTTTTTGCCTTCGGTGAGTTGACGAACTCGAGCCACTCTTCTTGTGGACCGGCATCTTCCGCCGTCGATGTCAGCACCTCACAGGTATCGCCCGACACCAACTTGGTGTTCAACGGCACGAGTCGACCATTTACGCGGGCGCCAACACAGTGGTGCCCGATCTCGGTGTGCACGCTGTACGCAAAGTCGACGGGCGTCGAGTCCACGGGCAAAGCGATCGCCTTTCCCTTCGGCGTAAACGCGAAAATCTCGTCTTGCTCGAGGTCGGTCTTCAAGTTCTCTAGGAATTGCAGCGGGTCGGAAATCTCGTCCTGCCAATCCACGATCCGGTTCAACCAATCGATGTCAGTCGCGGCTGCGCCGTCCTTGTAAGCCCAGTGCGAGGCCACACCCCACTCCGCGCGCCGATGCATATCGTGCGAGCGAATCTGTACTTCAATTGCCTTTCCGCCCGGTCCGATGACCGTCGTGTGCAGGGATTGATAAAGATTGAACTTGGGCATCGCAATGTAATCCTTGAAGCGACCGGCAACGGGAGTCCAGTGTCCGTGGATGCAACCGAGCGCGGCATAACACGACTTGACGTCGTCAACAATGATGCGGATCGCCATCAGATCGAAGATGTCGTCGAATTCCCGACCTTTCTGAACCATCTTCTCGTAGAGACTCCAGAGGTGTTTGCCGCGTGCGGTGAGGTCTGCGCGAATGCCGACTTCCGTCAACCACTGGTTGACCTGACCGAGCGCCTTTGCCAGATAGACGTCACGCTCTGGCGCGCGTGAAGACACGAGATAGTCGAGCTCGGCATAACGCTTCGGATACAGCGCAGCGAAGGAGAGATCCTCCAGTTGTTGACGAATCTCTTGCATGCCCAAGCGATGCGCGAGGGGTGCGTAGATGTCCAACGTCTCCTGAGCGACCCGACGTTGCTTTTCGAACGGCGCGGAGGCGATGGTGCGCATGTTGTGGAGACGATCGGCCAGCTTGATGATCAAGACACGGAGGTCTTTCGCCATCGCCACGAGCATCTTGCGCATGGTCGCCGCCTGCTGCGCCTCGCGCGAGTCGAACTGCAGTCGCTCCAATTTCGTCAGGCCGTCGACTATCGAGGCGACCTCTTTGCCGAAATTCGATTCGACGTCGGCAAGCGTGATCTCGGTGTCCTCCACCGCATCGTGGAGCAATGCAGCCGCCAACGACACCTCGTCCAGACCGATCTCCGCCACGATCCGAGCAACGGCAACCGGATGCGAGATGTACAGCTCGCCGCTCATTCGCGACTGATTGCGGTGTGCTTCACGAGCCATCTCGAACGCCGTGTTGATCATTCCCACCTGACCCTTGGGGTGACGGGCTCGATACAGGCTGAGCAAGGGGGCCAACTCGGTGGATACCGACGCTTGGGAACGGCGCCATGGGAGGACGCGGGACGTGGTGCTCATGCGCTCACCAACATGCCCGAATTCTACGGGCTGGAATCAGCGGCGCTTGTTCTTGCGAGGTCGCGGCGGGTGGCTGAGCGCACTGGTTGCCCGCGCAATGCCACCCACAGGCTCGGCCTTGATGCGCTTCGAATCCTCGCGACCCGATCCCATCAGTCGCTGCATTTCCTCGCCGAGATGCAACACGTTCTTCATGGCTGCGTAACGCTGCTCCCGGGCCTTGTATACCGCGAGTAACGGGGCGGCAATGAAGATCGACGAATACGCGCCTAGAAACAAACCAACCAGCAGTGCAATAGCGAACTCACGGAGTGTCACCGCTCCGAGCCACCACGAGCCGACGACAAGTAGCGATATCACCGGCAGAAGCGACGAGATGGAAGTATTCAGTGAACGCATCAATACCTGATTCATCGACACGTTCACAATGTCGCCGTACGAAACTCGCGAGGATCCGAGCCGCTTGGCATTGTCGTGGACACGGTCGAACACGACGATCGTGTCGTAGAGCGAGTAGCCGAGGATTGTGAGAAACGCCACCACGGTGGCAGGCGTGACGAGAAAGCCGAACAAGGAGTACACGCCAACACTGATCACGACGTCATGGACCATGGCAGCGAACGCCGCCACTGCCATCTTCCACTCGAAACGCCACGCGATAAACAGAGACACCAGCACGAAAAACACGAGCAGAGCACGCACCGCCTTGTTCGTGAGGCTGCTACCCCATGACGAACTCACTCGCGCCTCACTGACTTCCTGGGACTCGATTCCCGCCTTCTCTGCCAATTGCTCCTTGACGGCGAGGCGAACCTCATCTGTCTGGTCGGCAGTTTGAACTCGAATACGACGACCCTCGCTGCTACTCAATTCCTGAATCTTTGCGGTGGTCACTTCGACGTTGTTCGCGGCGAGAATCTCTTCGACGTCACCGATTTGCACCGTCTCGGTCGACATCTCCCAGGAAACGCCACCCTCGAAGTCGATGCCCAAATTGAGTCCGCGAAAACCCAGCGAAAAAATCGAGACGAGAACCAGCAACCCAGAGAATCCGAACCCCCACATTCGACGACCAACAAAGTTGATTGTCGTCTCTCCGCGATACAGCCGACCCCAGATGCTCATGCCGATGCTCCCTGGTCACTCTGCCGCACGCCAAGCACACGACTTCCTCCAAACAACTTTGTACGTGCGAGGAGGAGCACCGCCGGTCGTGTGTAGAAGTAGGCAACGATCACGTCGATCAAGGTCGAAAGTCCGAGGAAAAACGCAAACCCACGAACCGCGCCGACAGTGAGGTACCACAGCACAATGGCACCAATGAAGGAAGCGCCATCCGCAATGAGGATCGTGCGGAACGCACTCTGGAAACTGCGCTGAGCAGACCCGCGAAGTGAACGACCGGCTTGAACCTCGTCTTTCAGTCGCTCGAAAAACACCACATATGAGTCCACCGTCACGCCTACCGAGACGATGATGCCGGCCACTCCCGCCAAGGTGAGGGCCAGACCGTTGGTCTTCGACAACAGCGCAATGACACTCCAGATCAACGATCCCGACAACGTGAGCCCCAGCAGCATGACCACAGGCAAAAGCCGGTAATAGGCAAAGAAGAACAGGAGCACGAGTCCGACACCAACGAGTCCGGCGATGATTGCCGCACGCAACGAGTCGCTACCGAGAGTTGGTGAAACCGTTTGCACGGATGCCACCTCGAACTCGACGGGTACGGCACCAAACTCGAGGATCTTGGCCAAGTCGCGAGCTTCGTCTTCCGTAAAGTCACCACTGATTTGGACTGTTCCTCCGGTGAATACCGGCTCCTGCACAACTGGTGCGGAGATCACCTCTCCGTCGAGCACGATCGCGATTTGGCCCGTCGGACAGGTGGCCTCACGGTTGAAGCACTTCGTCGTCAAGGCATTCCAGACATCTTCTCCATCAGCACCACCGCGCAGGCTGACCACCACCGCCCACTGACCGCTCGAGATGTCCGCAGCTGCATCGTTCTCAAAGACGTCACCCGTCGCTTCTGCTGGACCAACCTGATAGCTGATGCCGAGGTCATCGGTGATCAAGACCGTCGCCGTCGGATCAGTCAGATCGGGAGCCTCGCTGGGCGCTGACGTGGTGGTAGACGAAAGCGTGCCACTCTGAAAAACGGGTCGCAACAACACCTGACCCTGCGCTCCGACGATTTGCAGTGCGCGATCCTGATCCTCGACGCCGGGCAAGTTGATCACCACGGTGTCGCCCTGACTGATGATCTCGGGTTCGGCAACACCGAGAGAATCCACACGCGCCCGGATGATCTCCACCGCTACTTCAAGTGCAGCCGGCTCGTAGTCGCCAGCAGGTGTCAACGTGACTGATGCTCCACCCTGCAAATCGAGGCCGAGTGAAGGAACATTGCCCACGATTAGGTTCGTCGCAAGACCTCCGAATACGACGACGAGAACGCCGACGAGCGAGGCAACGAGACGCTTGGTCACCAGGAGCGGACTACTTCTTGTCTTCTGCTGCGGTCTGTCCCTCCGCAGGAGAGGAAACTCGAGAGGCGACGGCGCTCCTCGCGACTCGAATCTCGACCTTCTCGGCGATGTCCAGCCACAGATAGGCATCCTCGACGGCCGAGACGAAACCATAGATACCCGAGTTGAGGATCACCTCATCACCCTCGGACAAGCTGCTCTGAAGCCTCTGTGCTTCTTTTTGACGCTTGCGCTGCGGACGCAAGAGCAGGAAGTACATCACTCCGAAGATGAGGATGAGTGGCAAGAGACCGAGCAAACCCCCACCCGAACCCGTGTCGGATGCTGCGGCTGCAAGAAGTACATGAAGCGAGAACATGGGTTCTGACTCTATCCGTATCGCGTTGGTCTAGCTGCCCCAGGCAGCGAGGATCTCGGTGCGTAAAGCATCGAAGGTGCCCTCGAAAATGCGCTGCCTCATTTCTGCCATCAACAAGATCGTCCAACTCACATTGTGGAGAGACACCAAGCGGGCGGCCGTCGGCTCACCGACCTGGAACAAGTGGCGTAAATAGCCGCGCGAATGGCGTTGACACACCATGCAAGAGCATGTCGGATCGATTGGCTGGTCGGAAAGCGTGAATTCAGCACGCTTGAGGTTCACACGACCGGCTCGAGTGAGTGCGGTGCCGTGACGACCGAGACGTGTCTGCAAGACACAATCGAACTGATCTACGCCGAGATTGACGGCCTCCACCAGCGAAGCGGGGTCACCGACTCCCATCAGGTAGCGAGGGCGATCCTGCGGCAACACCTCGAGTGCTGCTGCCAACGCAGGCAACATTTCTTCCCGCGTCTCGCCTACCGACAAACCGCCGATGCCGTACCCGTCGAACTGCAGCGACGCGATCTGTGCTGCACTTCGACGACGTAAGTCGGGATCGACTCCACCTTGAACGATGCCGAAGAGCGACTGATCTTCTCTTCGATGTGACGAGCGAGCACGCTCGGCCCACTCGCCAGTGCGCCTCAAGGCCTCCTCGATCACCGGAGGCGCAGAGGGCAATGGCGGGCAAACGTCGAGAGCCATCTGAATGTCGGCACCAATTCGTTGTTGCACATCAACTGCGGTTTCTGGCGTAAAGCGGTGTAGTGAGCCGTCGTACGTGGATCGAAACGTGACGCCGTCATCGTCGACCGCAGGATCGAGTGAAAACACCTGAAAGCCACCCGAATCGGTGAGCGTCAAACCATCCCAGCCGGCAAATCGCGCAAGGCCACCGAAACGTTCCACGACTTCGGTTCCCGGACGCAGCATCAAGTGGTAGGTGTTGCCGAGCACGATTCGCGCTCCCACCGACTCGTAGTCCTCGGCACTGAGGTACTTGATTGCACCCCGGGTTCCGACGGGCATGAAGCACGGTGTCAAGTAGTTGCCCCGCGACGTCGACGCCACACCTGCCCGAGCAGTTCCACAGGACGCTTCAACCTTCATCGTCACCGGAAACACAGGTTCACCGTACCCTTTGCGAACGACTCAGCGCGCGTGACGATCGAGAAGCATGGCGTCGCCGAACGACAACATCCGATATCTCTCACCGAT
>JAFMFC010000108.1 GCA_017856375.1 Ilumatobacteraceae bacterium
ACCAGGCTCGACCGTCGTTCGTCACGGCGCAGGTGAACGAGTCGCCGGCGGTCAATGACACGACACCTGTTAGTCCGGTCACCTGCCGCGGTGTGAAGTGGTCGGTCGTCGTTCCGTCACCCAATTGCCCGTAGTCGTTCTTCCCCCAGCACCACACCGTGTCGTCTGGTTCGAGAACGCATGAGTGCGTTGCGCCGAGTGCTACTTCTCGATGTGTCGTGGCCGACGCCACCTGGCTGGTGGTGGGGATGGCCAAAACCCCGAGGGCCAGGACAAGTGCGAGAGCGGGACGAATGCTGAACATGGATGAAACATACACTCATGGAGGGCTCATCCAGAACAGAGCGCCTGAATTTGGTGAATGAAAGGTGCTGAAGGTCGGGGCCATCTCGTCGCCACGAAAACGAAGGGCGCCCCGGGGGGGCGCCCTTCGATCGAGATGTGAAAGAGGATCAGCGCGAGGCGGCGGCCGACGCGGCCTGCGATGCGATGCCCTCGGTCTTGCGACTCGAGAAGGCGATCGAACCGATCAACACGACGAGCGCGGCCACGGCCACGAGCAAGCGCGGGCCGTCGTCGTCCTTCAAGTTGATGATGGCCGGCAGCACGAGCAGCGACACCAGGTTCATCACCTTGATCAGCGGGTTGAGCGCCGGACCAGCAGTGTCCTTGAACGGGTCGCCCACGGTGTCGCCGATGACGGCGGCCTTGTGTGCATCCGAACCCTTGCCACCATGGTGACCGTCTTCGATGTACTTCTTCGCGTTGTCCCACGCGCCACCTGCATTGCTCAGGTAGTTGGCCATCAACTGGCCGGTGAGGATGATCGCGGCCAAGAAGGCTCCAAGCGGGGCGTAACCGATGCCGAAGCCGATGATCACGGGCGTGAGTACGGCGAGCAGAGCCGGTGTGGTGAGTTCGCGCAACGAAGCGGCGGTGCAGATGTCGATGACCGGGCCGTAGTCGGGCTTCTTGGTGCCCGCCATGATTCCGCCGTCACGGAACTGGTTGCGTACTTCTTGCACGACCACGCCGGCGGTGCGACCCACTGCACGAATGGCCAGAGCAGAGAACATCATCGCCACCGAACCACCGATCAAAAGACCGATGAATGTCTTCACGTCGGCAACGTTGATCTGTGTCTCGGACGCGCTGAAGATGGCGTCACCTTCGAGACCGAGCTTCAACTCGCCAGCGATCGTCTCGATGTACGAAGCGAAGAGCGCCACTGCGGCAATCACGGCCGAACCAATCGCGAAGCCCTTGGTCACTGCCTTGGTGGTGTTGCCCACTGCGTCGAGACCGACCATGATCTTGCGCGGCTCGCCCTCGAACTCGCCCGCCATTTCGGCGATACCGGCAGCGTTGTCCGCAACGGGACCGAAGGTGTCTTCCGACACGATCACGCCGGTGGTGGCGAGCATGCCCATGCCGCACAACGCGACGAGGTAGAGCGAGAACTGAATGTTGCCGCCGCCCATCCACAACGTGGTGCCGAGGGCAACCGCGATGCAAATGATGGCGTACACCGACGACTCGAGACCTGCAGAGGTGCCCGAGAGAACGACGGTGGCAGGACCAGTCTCTGCAGACTCACCAATTTCCTTCACGGGGCCGTACTCGGTGCCGGTGAAGTACTCAGTGAGGCGGCTGAGTACCTGGGCGAGGATCAAACCCACCACGACGGCGCCGAATACGCGCCAGCCGATGCCCGACATGGTCACGGCCTTGTCACCGAACAACATTTCGCCCTTTGCCGGGTTGCCTACGTAATAGACGGCAAGCAGCGCGGTGCCGATCACGGTGATGATGCCGGCGGTGAGGAAGCCGCGATTGATCGGCTTCAGTGCGTTGGTTTCGCCATCCTTTGCACGCACGGCGAACACGCCGGCGATCGATGCGATCACGCCAATGGCGCGCGCGGCGAGCGGGAACACGAGACCGAGTGCCGGGTTGAGGCCGACCGAGTTGAATGCGGCCACACCGAGGATGATCGAGGCGACGAGTGTGACCTCGTAGCTCTCGAAGAGGTCGGCGGCCATGCCGGCGCAGTCACCGACGTTGTCGCCCACATTGTCGGCGATGGTGGCGGGGTTGCGCGGGTCATCTTCCGGAATTCCTGCTTCCACCTTGCCCACGAGGTCGGCACCGACGTCGGCAGCTTTGGTGAAGATGCCGCCACCCACGCGGAGGAACAGTGCGAGGAGCGAACCACCGAAACCGAAGCCGACGAGCATCGCCGAGGAGGTGTTCTGGAAGATGGCGATGATCAAGGTGGCACCGAGGAGTCCGAGACCCACGGTGAACATGCCGGCGACACCACCGGTGCGGAAGGCGACCTCGAGTGCGCGCTTCATCGAACCTGAACGCGCTGCGGCAGCGGTGCGGACGTTGCCGCGCGTGGCGAGGGTCATGCCGATGTAACCGGTGAGTCCGGAGGCAACACAGCCGAGCACGAATGCCACGGTGCGCCAGATGCCGGACTGCACGAACGTGAGGGCCTCCTCGCCGTTCGGCTTTTCGATCGCCACGGACGTGAAGAACACGATCAGGCCGACGGGAATGAGGATGAATCCGATTGTCCTGAACTGACGCTTGAGGTAAGCCCAAGCGCCTTCCTGAATGGCGAGTGCGATCTCCTGCATACGCGGGGTGCCCTCGTCCTGCTTCAGAACTTGATTGACAAGGAACCAACCGACGAGAAGGGCAAGGATCGCCGCGGCGCCAGAGAGCCACAGAACTGCCCATTCACCACCCTTCAGGGTGAATGTTTGCCAGCCGCCTTCGGATGCAAGTAATGACGTCACGTGTGTGTTCTCCGCATGAAACAGGGGATCGACGGGAGGTCGACCCGGTAAATGTGTCTGGAGAAGTGTAGAGAATCGGAGCCTGCGGAGACGAAACCCCCATTTCGATCTCTAATGAGTTCAATGAGACGGTTTCTCGGCAGGGTTTTCGTTTGGTATTACGGCCAGAACTAGCGTAAGGCCGGTCGTTATGTCCACCACTCCGGCTTCCCCCACAGTTCTTCGCGCCCCCGTCTCGGGAACCGCCAAATCCCGCAAGCGCCGCCCATTCCTGGTCGACCTCTATTCCACGGCTGTGGGCAAGAAGTACGCGATGGCCATTTCTGGTATCGCGATGATGGGTTTCGTTCTGTTCCACATGATCGGGAACTTAAAGATGTATCAGGGCGAGGCGGCGTTGAATCACTACGCCGAGTTCCTCAAAGAACTCCTCTATCCATTGGCACCGAAAGGTGCGGTGTTGTGGATCCTTCGAGCGACATTGTTCGGCATGTTGGTCTTGCATCTCCACTCTGCATGGTCACTCACTCGGCTCAATCGCCGTGCTCGTGCGGTGCGCTACCAGGGCCCGCGGGACTATCAAGTAGCCAACTTCGCCAGTCGCACGATGCGCTGGACGGGAATCATCGTGTTCGTCTACCTGGTGTGGCACTTGCTCGACTTGACGTTTGGCGTGGTCAACGGTGCGGAGGGCGAGTATGTGCGAGCCGAGGTGTACGACAACGTCGTGCGCAGCTTTGATCGCCCGCTCGTCTCGGGCTTCTATATTTTCGCAAACATCCTGCTTGGCATTCACCTCTTCCACGGTGTGTGGAGCATCTTCCAGTCGCTCGGTTGGAACAATCCGCGTTTCAATTCGTGGCGTCGTGGTCTTGCTGCTGGTTTTGCCACAGTCGTCGTGGTGGGCAACGTGTCATTTCCCGTCGCCGTACTCGCAGGAATCGTGGGGTAACTGATGAAGGTTGATTCGAAGATCCCCGCTGGCGTGCTTGCAGACAAGTGGGACAACTACAAGGCGAACGCCAAGTTGGTGAACCCCAACAACAAGCGCAAGTTCAAGGTGATCGTGGTGGGCACGGGTCTCGCCGGTGCATCGGCTGCAGCAACACTTGCGGAGCTCGGTTACCAGGTCGATGCATTCACCTTCCACGATTCGCCCCGTCGCGCACACTCGATTGCGGCACAGGGTGGTATCAACGCAGCGAAGAACTACCAAGGCGACGGCGACTCGATCCACCGCTTGTTCATGGACACCATCAAGGGTGGTGACTTCCGTTCGCGTGAAGGAAACGTCTATCGCTTGGCGCAGGTGTCGGTGGACATCATCGACCAGATGGTGGCCCAGGGTGTGCCGTTTGCGCGCGAGTACGGCGG
>JAFMFC010000109.1 GCA_017856375.1 Ilumatobacteraceae bacterium
TGAAGGCCAAGGTCATCAGCGGCGAAATCGTCGTTCCGACCAAGCCCTAAGCAACAACGCAACTGATCACGCGACTCACGTCGCGTGACGGAGAGAAGAGACCCGGGCGTTGCGCCCGGGTCTCTTTCGTTCTCGGGTGGTATGCCCGGGCTAGTGAGCGCCTCACCTTCGTGTGGCAGTATTTGGCGATGCCAGAACCGCGCCCGGGTTCGCTTGCCGTTGAGTTGACGGGCATTAGCAAGGGCTTTCCTGGCGTTGTCGCCAACCGCGACATCACGATGCGGGTTGAGCGCGGCACCATTCACGCCATCGTCGGCGAAAATGGGGCCGGCAAGTCGACGTTGATGAAGACGCTCTATGGCCTGCATCAACCAGACTCGGGCACAATCGCCGTCGACGGCGAGATCGTCTCGTTCAAGTCACCTGCCGACGCCATCACCGCGGGCATCGGCATGGTGCACCAGCACTTCATGCTGGCCGACAATCTCACGGTTCTCGAGAACATCATCCTCGGTGCCGAGCCGAGCAAAGGCGGCATCATCAACGGTCGTGAGGCTGCCCGACGCGTTAACGAACTCGCTAAATCGCTTGGTGTGGAGATTGACGTCAGTTTGCCGGTGGCCGAACTGGGGGTCGGGCAACGGCAGCGGGTGGAAATTCTGAAGGTGCTCTATCGCGGTGCCAAGACGCTCATCCTCGACGAACCGACGGCCGTGCTCGTGCCGCAAGAGGTGCGCGAGTTGTTCGACAACTTGCGTCGGTTGGTGGCGCAGGGCACGACGGTGCTCTTCATCAGCCACAAGCTGGATGAGGTGCTGGCGGTCAGCAATCGCATCACGGTAATCCGCCAGGGCATCACGGTGGGTACGGTGACGCCGTCAGAGGTAACTCGCCGCAAACTGGCCGAGATGATGGTCGGCTCCGACCTGCCCGCGCCTGAGCCACGCCACACCCAAGTAGCCGAGAAGGTTCGGCTAGATGTGAAGAACCTCACGGTCAAGCACGTGGGGGTACGCGATGCCGTGCACGATGTGTCGCTGCACATTCGTTCGGGCGAGATCCTGGGTGTCGCCGGGGTGGAGGGCAACGGACAGTTCGAACTTTGCGCAGCCCTGCTCGGCCGTGAGCCAAGCAGCGGCACGGTGGCCATCGACGGAAAGGACGTCTCGCAGGCCTCCGTGCGCGAGCGAATGAACGCCGGCCTGGCCTACGTGCCTTTCGACCGGCATCGCGAAGGGCTGATGCTCTCCACTTCGCTGTGGGAGAACAACCTGCTCGGGCAGGAGGAGCACTTCACCAAACTCGGGTTCATCGACACGCGCATGGCGAGGGCCGCGAGTCGAGAGATCATCAAGCGCTTCGGTGTGCTGACACCCAACGAGGAGGTGCCGGCATTCGCTCTTTCGGGTGGCAATCAGCAGAAGCTCGTCGTGGGTCGCACGATGTCGATGAACCCAGCGGTGTTGCTGGCAGCGCATCCGACGCGCGGTATCGACGTTGGCGCACAGGCCGCCGTGTGGAAGGAGATTCGCACTGCCCGCGACTCGGGCATGGCGGTATTGCTCGTATCGGCAGACCTTGAGGAGATCATCGGTCTTTCTGACCGCATCGTGGTGATGTTTGAGGGCGCCGTGGTGGCAGAGCTCTCGCCGCGTGAAGCAACGCCCGAGCTGCTTGGCACCTACATGACCGGCGCAAAGGCCAGCGCGTGATGGCTGCCCGCAAGAACGTGCTCGACAGGTTGCCACGGTCGGCAATCATCCTCCTCAGTTCGCTGGCGGCCGTGGTGCTTGCCCTTTTGATCTGTGGACTCATGTTGCTGGTGACCGGCAAGGATCCGATCGCCGCCTACCGGACCATTCTGGAAACAGGGTCAACTGGCAACAAGTTGTTGGAGATGCTGAAACGCACCACCCCGCTCATTTTGAGTGCGACAGCGGTGGCCATCGGTTTCAAGATGAACCTTCTCAATATCGGTGTTGAGGGTCAGTATCTGTTCGCCGCCCTCATCGCAGCGGAATCAGCCACGCACATCTCGGCGCCACCCGTGCTGCACGTGTTGGTGGTGCTCGCTATCGCCTGCGCGGCAGGTGCGTTCTGGGCGAGTATCGCTGCGATTCTCAAGATCACGCGGGGAATCAACGAAGTGATCTCCACCATCATGTTGAATTTCATCTCGCTCTCGGTGATGCAGTGGTTGTTCGACAACTACATGCGTGATGACGCCGACGGCGGTCTGCGTGTGACCACAACCGAGATTGCGCCATCGGGTCGCATTCCCGACATCGTCGATGGCCGGCTCAACGGCATGTGGTTGATTGCGCTCTTCGTGGTGTTTTGTTACTGGTTGATCGTGTTTCGCAGCAAGTTTGGCTTCCGCTTGCGCGCCAGCGGCCTGAACAGCAAGGCTGCGCAGACCGCGGGTATCGCTGCCAACCGCATGATTGTGATGGCAATGCTTCTGTCGGGTGCTATCGCCGGTTTGGTGGCGATGCAGAGCGTGCTCGGTGACGAATTCGCCTACGGGCCACAAGCAACACCGACTGGGTTTGGCTTTGCCGGCATCGCCGTTGCCTTGCTCGGTCGCAACCATCCGATTGGCATCGTGGTGGCAGCGATGCTGTTCGGCTTTCTTGACTCGACGTCGGCGGTGCTGCAGCTGTCGGGTATTCCGAATTCCATCGTGAAGGTGATTCAAGCGGTGGTGGTCATCACCGTCGTGATCGTGAACGAAGCCACCTCGCGATACATGAACCGACGTACCGCCGAACAAACTGCCGCTGCGTTGCGCACCGAAAAGGCCCTGGCATGAACCTTTCGCGACAGAGTCGTTTGCTCCTCTTCATTGCCGTGCCGGTTGCGCTCATGTCGGTGGTGCGCATTTGGTCGGGTGAAGATGCGCTCACGTCGTCTGACACCGTTGGTGCTTCGTTGCGATTGTCGATCCCGATTCTGCTGGCCGGTATGGCGGGGCTCTGGGCCGAGCGTTGCGGCATCGTGAACATCGGCATCGAAGGCATGATGATCTTCGGCACCTGGTTTGGCGGTTGGGGTGCTTGGCAGTATGGGCCTTGGGTGGGGCTCCTCTTTGCGGTGCTGGGGGGCATGTTCGGCGGCATGATTCACGCGGTTGCCACCGTGCGCTTCAACGTCGATCAAATCATCTCGGGTGTGGTGCTCAACTTGCTGGCGTTCTTCGGCGTGCGCTACTTGAGCGACCTCGTGTTTGTCGGTCAGCCTGGCGGCGGGGTCAGCCAGTCGCCGCCGCAAACTTCGGCGATTCCGCGTTTCAATGTGCCGATCATCTCCGGTGGTGAACTCTTTGGCTGGAAGTCGCCGAATATCCTGCTCAATCTGGAGGAGCGAGGCTGGTTCTTTGTGAGCGACCTCGCGGGCGTGCTCTACGGGCTTTCCCACAACTTGTCGTGGGGCACCGTCATCGGTGTCGCAGTCGTGCCGCTGTCGTTTTGGATTCTCTGGCGAACGCGCGTTGGGCTGCGGCTCCGCTCGTCAGGAGAGTCGCCGATCGCCGCCGAGACCTTGGGGGTCAACGTCGTTCGCCTGCGCTACCTCGGTTTGCTGGTGAGCGGAGGTTTGGCGGGATATGCGGGCGGCATTCTCGCAATCGTTGCGTCGTCGTACTACCGGCAAGGGCAGACGGCAGGTCGCGGTTACATCGGTCTGGCGACGACGATCTTTGGCAACTGGCGTCCACTCGGCATTCTTGGTGGGGCCTCGCTGTTTGGCTATGCCGAGGGTGTGAAGCTGGTGGCGAGTGACGCCATCTCGACGCTGTTTCTCTTTGTCGCACTTGCTGCGGTGCTGCTCGTGGTGTTGGCGGTGGTGAACCGCAAGAGCACTCGCGGCATCGTGACGGCGTTCGTTGCCGTGCTTGCGGCGTATGCCTACCTCGCCGTTGACGACGTGCCGGAATCGCTCACGCAGTCGCTGCCGTACTTCGCCACGCTCGTGGTGTTGGCCACCGCCAGTCAGCGGTTGCGCCCGCCGGCGATGGCGGGCATCCCGTATCGACCAGGGGAAACCCACTGACCGTGGCAGCGACGGCAGGCGGGGAGGAGCCATGTACACCACACTTCAGCTTTGCCGACAAGCGAGTAGTCGTCACTGGTGCAGCATCAGGAATCGGGTATCG
>JAFMFC010000110.1 GCA_017856375.1 Ilumatobacteraceae bacterium
CATGATTCGCGCCTTTGGCTGATGTCGTGGCAACGTTGAAGGCGTGCGAAGACTTGTTGTTTCTGCATTCTTGGCTGTGCTTGTCGGGTGCGGTGGTGGGTCATCGCCCCTTGATAACGCCCTGAACGACGTCTTCGATGCGGCCAAGGCGGAGGGGGCGAACTGCGTCGTGGTCGAACGAGGCGGGGATGTAGTCGGCGAATGGCGCGACGCGGATTTCGCAGAGGGCGCATTGCAGGAGGGGTTCTCCACGACGAAGTCTCTCGCTGCGACTCTGGTGGGAATTGCCCAAGATGAAGGCGCGTTGTCGATCGATGACCCTGCCTCTCGTTTCATCACCGAGTGGAAGGGAACCGAGAGCGAGAGTGTGACCATTCGCCAATTACTCTCCAACACCTCGGGCCGCTACTTCGACGTGCTTTCGGACTACGCCAGGTTGGCGTTCCTCGAGCAGGACAAGTCTGGGTATGCGATCTCGCTTGGTCAGTCGAGTACGCCCGGAGAAACCTGGGTCTACAACAATGCCGCCGTGCAGACCCTGGAAGTGGTCCTGGAACGCGCCACGGGGATGCCCGTCGACGAGTTTGCCCGCACGCGTCTCTTTGAGCCGCTGGGAATGACGTCGCGACTCTCCACCGACGCGTTCGGCAATCAGGGACTATTCGCAGGAATGCAAACCAACTGCATGGATCTCGCTCGACTGGTCCGGTTGTACTTGAACGAAGGGAAGGCAGGGGATCGCCAGGTGATCTCCGCCGCGTATGTCGCCGAAGCCCTTCGGTCGTCCAGTGAACTCAATTCCGGATACGGGTTTCTTTGGTGGTTGAACGAACCGGGACGAATCGTGCGTGCTGACAGTTCCGGAACGAGCTCGGGCGAATCGCTGCTTCCCGAGGCGCCGGAGGATGTGTTCTGGGCCTCGGGTGCGTGTGGTCAGGTGGCGATGGGCTTTCCCGCCGATGACCTTGTGATCACGTTGATGCGACCAGTCGATGTCAGCGGAATTTCCGCACTCGCTGGTTGCGGCGGCGAGGGCGCCGAAAAAGTGGTGGTGGAGGCTCAGGCCTCACTCACCGGTTTGTTCGACAAATAGAGGAATTAGGCGAGCGAGAGAAACGCTCGCTGGAGCTGATCTCGACGCTGTTCGCCGCTCCTTTTGGTGTCGGCTGCGCATTGAGCGAGGGCGTTGGCCAGCATCATCATTCCCGCACGTTCGAGAGCTTTCTTGGTGGCTGAAATCTGGGTGATCACATCGAGACAATCGCGCTCGGTCTCGATCATGTTGATCAAGCCGCCGATTTGTCCCTCGATTCTGCGTAGTCGATTGATCAAGTCCTGGGACTCGTTGGTGCCGGGCTTCTTCGAGATTGCGCGCTTGGTCATGCGAGAAGCATACCCAAGGGGGTATCAGTATCTTGCGTCATGTTGTCGACGCGCCATCACGCGCCGACTGGTAACAATGGGGTGGCGAACGAAGCGGGCCAGGCGAACACCGAATGGTTCTTGCGCGTTCTTGCGCGACCTCGCTACGTCGCTTCCCACGTTCTTGCGCGCTGATTGCCAGTCGGGAAGTGGAGCATCTGCTCCCACGATTTCTGACATCAACAGCGGAATGACCGAGCCATGGCTCGACATCGCGTGGTCGTAGTCGATGACGCGCACATGCTCGGTACCGAAGATGCTTCGATAGGCATCGAGCAACGAGTCGTAGTCGGCGAGCCACGAATCATCTTTCACGTACGCAAAGGAACTTGGATCCCGGGACAGCTTGTAGCGATCCCGCTGCAGATGTTTGGCCCACGACTCGAGGAACTCGGCACGGTTGCGCAAGACCACGAGGATCGTTGCCTCTCGACCTTGCAGCAAGCGAGCAAGGGTTTCCACCTCTGCTGGTGAGCGCAGAAAGCTCAAGGCTTCCGAGGACAGAACGAGATCCTCCGGGCGAGCGAGTTGAGTGGTCACCAACCCACTCACATGGCGGCGCCACTCGGGATCGATCCATTGGGGTATGCCTCGGGTGGGGAGTGATCGGCTCGGGGATGCACAGGCGAGACCCACTTCGCGACAGTTCGGGAAAGCCCCGTGGTACACCCCCAGCCCAAAGCGATCCTGCAGCTCCGTCTCGTGGCGAGCGAGCCAATCCTGGAACGAGGTGGTGCCGGTCTTGTGGGTGCCGATGTGCACGAAAATGCGGGGGCGACCCTCGGCTCCGCTCATCGGGTCAATTCTTGCCTGTATGGTCGCGGACATGACAACACCGTGGTGGTCCAAGTCGGCTCTGGAAATGGCCGCACTCGTCCGTGACAAGCAGGTCTCCAGCCGAGAACTGGTGGAGGCACATCTCGCTCGCATCGAGGAGGTGAACCCCAAAGTCAACGCAGTGGTGCGCGTTCTCGCAGAATCTGCCCTGCAGACTGCCAAGGAACGTGACGACCAAACCGTCAAGGGTGAGTTCGTCGGCCCGTTCCACGGTGTCCCGTACACCGTGAAGGACAACATCGACATCGCCGGGCTTCCGACGACGCAGGGCATTCCTGCATTGGCGGAGGCGATTCCTACCAACACCTCGCCGGTGGTGGAGCGGATGAATGGTGCGGGTGCCATTCCCATCGCGCGCACCAACTTGCCCGATCTCGGCTTGCGCATCCACACGGATTCGTCGTTGTTTGGTCGCACCAAGAACCCGTGGAACCCCGATCGCACGGTGGGCGGATCGAGCGGTGGGGAAGGTGCAGCGTTGGCTACCGGCATGTCACCCATCGGTCTCGGCAACGACATCGGCGGTTCGTTACGCAACCCCGCCCACTGCTGTGGCATCGCCTCCATCAAGCCTTCGACCGGTGTCATCCCCGACACCCAAACATTCCCCATCGAAGATTTCGGGCTCAGTTCGCAATTGATGCTCAACCAGGGTGTGATGGCGCGACGGATCGCCGATGTGCGCGAAGGTTTTCGCATTGTTGCGGGGCCAAGCCCACGCGATCCGGTGAGCGCTCCCGTACAACTTCGTGATTTGGAGCCGGGCGAGAAACTACGAGTGGCGATGATGCCCACGCCTCCTGGAGGCAGTACCCATCCTGAGATTGCCGAAGTGGTGAGAAATGCTGGCGAGGCGCTACGAAAGCAGGGTCACACGGTCTCAGAAGCCGAACCGCCGAATTTCGAAGAAGCCTGCCGAGTGTGGTCGCAACAATTGTCTGGGGAATTGACGCTGCAGATTGATCTGTTGGATGCGGTGATGGGGGAGGGCGGACGCAAGTTTCTCCACCTCACCAAAGACGCCAATCCGCCGGTCGGGCTTGCCGAATGGTCACTCGCCCAAACTTTGCGCAATGGCATCGCACGCCGATGGTCGATGTGGTTCGAGCAATTTGACGTGCTGCTGTGCCCCGTATGGACACAGCCCCCGTTCGTTTACGACTCGGATATCGCGGACATGGCCGGAGCACTAGCCACTGTGGAACTCATGCGCGCTGTTCTGCCACCCAATCTGTTGGGCCTCCCCGCAGCGGTGGTGTCGGCGGGCATGGCAGACGGACTACCCGCAGGCGTGCAGATAGTCGGCGCGCGTTACACCGACTTGCGGTGCATAGCAGTAGCCGCTCAAGTGGAACGGGAGTGTGCAATTGTCACGCCAGTAGATCCGGCGTGGTGAAACGTCAGACGAGAGTTTTCTCGTCGTCTGAATGTCAGACGACTATTACTTCGTCGTCCGAACGTCAGACGACTATTACTTCGTCGTCCGAACGTCAGACGACAATGACGTTTTGTGCTTCGTCGCCCTTGCGACCGGGAGCAATGTCGAACTCAACGCTCTGACCTTCTTGCAGGGTTCGGTAACCCTCGGCCTTGATGTTGGAGAAGTGAACGAAGACATCACTTCCACCTTCACGAGAGATGAAGCCATAGCCCTTCTCAGCGTTGAAAAACTTGACGGTACCGCGCATTTGCTTTCTCTTTTCTCAAACTGAGTCACCCTTGTGGCAACCCGTCCCCAAGGCTATGTCGCGAATCGCGAGACGCCAAGGTATTTGGTTACCTTTTGCTCATTTTCCAGCGAGCTGGGCA
>JAFMFC010000111.1 GCA_017856375.1 Ilumatobacteraceae bacterium
TCTGTGACCGACATCACCTGAGACACTAAGACGGTTTTTGTCTCATTGCAAGTCCTAAGTTGCAGGGGCTATCACCGATCCCCCTCAGGGTCCGTCCAGCGAGTGAGCGGCTGCAGTTCAAGCCCGCACCCCTGAAGTCAAACGCGCAAACGACGCTTCACCACTGCCAGTTTCCGAGGGCCGATGCCCTTGACCTCAAGCAGCTGGTCAACCGCAGTGAATCTGCCAATCCGTCGGCGGTGGGCCACGATTTCCACTCCGATGTCATGACCGATGCCCGGCAATGCAGCCAATTGTTCGGCGTTCGCAAGGTTGAGATCCAAGATCTCCGGAATAGCGATTGGCCGCGAATCGCGCGGCGCTACGACGCGCTTGGGCACAACAATCTGCTCTCCATCGGTCACTCGTCGAGCAAGGTTGATTCCTTCCGTTTCAGCAACGATCAAGGTGCCGCCGGCTCTCTCGATAACTTCGCCGACTCGGGCGTCGTCGTTTACTTCGAACATGCCGGGGTTGCGCACCGCACCAGAAACATGAACAATGATTCGTCCCGTCCGCGTGGACGGCGTCGAATCGCTCTGCTCCACTGGCCGCCCAAAGGTGTCGTCTAGAGCAGCGGCATCTGAGTCGCGTGGTGCTGTCGCGGTCGCAGTGCCGTTAGTAGGAGTCGGCGGTTCATCCTTGGGTGGACCATCAAGGGGCGTATCGCCCGACGATGAGTCCCCCGCAGGGGGATCGTGGTCACGTTTGCCCCGCATGAGGCGCCAACCAAAGACAACTCCAACGAGAGCGATCAGTGGCAGTCCAAAGCGCAGCCACGGCAGCCTAAGAAGTCGGCGCCAGCCCTCACCAAACTCTGACGTCGAGTCGTCAAACGTCAAAGTTACATCGTAGATTTCTGACTTTTGAATAGACCCCTGCCTCGCCACGACTCGAACTCGCCAGTTTCCGTCTTCAAGCTCGGCAGGTGCCTCTATTTCTGTGCGACGGGTCTCGCCAGGGAGGATCGTCGCAAATGAGAACTCGAGAGGTCCAAATCGATTGTCCGGAAACAACGGATCAACGACCTCCATCTCGCCTTTTGGTCGAATTGGTGTACCACCCGTATTTTCAATCTGAACCTGAAGAAACTTAGTTTCTCCGTCGCGTCGAGCGGCAACCCCGCGCAACTCGAAGTCGGTCTCGGGAAGCTGACCATCGCCGACCCCGAGCCATAGCGACTTAGAAAATGTTAGTGCAGTGGGCACGATCGCATACGTACCCTCACGTTCTTCGGTGGATCCGTCGTTGGGACCGCTCGCTGAAACCACCACATACGCCGTATAACTGCCCTCACTCCCGGGCGGCGGTGTAATACGAATCTGAACGGTTTGCTGCGCTCGTGGCTCAACTATGAAGCCATTGGGTTCGATAGATGCCCATGCGTCTATCTCGCTCGGCTCGCTCGACACGAGCGTGTCCTCGCCGTCAACTACGACAAGCGGAAAGATAGCGATCGAGATGAGCTGCGGATCTGGGGACGTGGAGATGATTCGAATTGCGCGCGTTGCTGTCTCGCCCGGAGAAGCTGCAAACCACAGTTCTCTGTTCGCGGCCAACTGTGCCGGCGTGGCATCTTCTGTTGCCTCGACTTGAATTCCGAATCCGAGCTCGCCGGCCAAGGACCGCCCCGGTATGGCCGCCAGGACAAATAGAAACGCGGCCGCAATCCAACTGTGCAGTTTTCTCATATCTGAGAATTGCGGAATACGTGAGTCTTTCCACCGCCATAACTGTTGGTCCGAGCCGCCACATGAGCGATCCGGACCAACAGTTTGGTGAGATCAGTCAGTCTCGATTAGCTCTCGATGACGAAGGAGAACGACAACGTCGGACCCTCAAACGAGTAATCGGTACCTGGGAAGGAAGGGGTCTTATCCGCAGGGATAGAGACCGTCACTTCCTGCTCGACCACACACGCAGAGTTTTGACCGTCGGTATCGCTCTGTCGTGCCACGGTGTCAGCCTTCAACAGTGCAGCGATAGTGGTCGCTGCGACTGCCTCGGTCGAGGCAGCGCTTAAGTCAGCGTTGGACCACGCATCGTCTTCACCGGTTGCACCGGAACGGCACGAGTCGCTGTTCGTTGCATCGTAGATAAACGGCAGATCAGCGGTCTGAGCGAAATTCATTGCCGGGTCCAGTTCGTCAGCTCCGCCAGTCGCAGTGAATCCTGCCGCGGACAGCGCCGCCTTGAACGCAATACCTTCGTTATCGCCATAGAACGTGCAATCACGGTGGGCATCAATCGTGCCTGCTTCTTCTCCAAGCGGATTATTGCCAGATACAAAGATCGATACGTTCGAGAGGCTCTCACCAGAAGTGAGTTCCATCTCTGCTCCGTCGTACAACGCTTCTGCCCCGGCAGCCGGCGTTAGTGCTACTTCTCCGGCCACGCCAGAGACATACCAGATGCACAGCTCCTTGGTGTCGACGGCTGCTGAAGTATCCGCATCGTCACCACCAGGGTTATCTTGCGCACCCGCACCTGCAACAACTCCTGTAACGGCAAGCGCGCCGAGCGAGAGCAGCATCGTGCATGCTCCAAGTACTTTTCTTGCCTTCATGTTTACCCTCCGCAATTACGTTGAAATTCGGAGGAGCTTTGCTCCCCTATATTCTGGCTGTCCAGACGGTTATCCACAGGTTAGCACTGAAGCCAAAGAGCCGTCAACTGCAATCGACTGCCAAAACGACAATGCTGTAATTCGTCCAGAACTATCGTTTCAACACCGGAGGGTAGGCAAATCCCAGAATCATTGAGGTAGTCGCCGCGAAGTTGGTTGACGTCGAGCAAGTCCGGCCTGGCGAGCGAGGCGGAGCGCCATGAACACGAGGAGGCCAGCGAACAGGAGGTTGGAGGCACGGTCGGGTAATCGGTCGGCAACGATCGCACCCACCACTGCGCAGCCCGCGCCACCCAGACCCACCAACGTGGCCGCCCGCAGATCCACGTTCAGGTTGCGGCGATTGCGCCACGTGCCGATGATCGCCGTCGGCACGATCACCGCGAGCGACGTGCCCTTGGCCACCACAGGCGACAACCCGAGCACCAGCATCATCGCCGGCACCATCACTACACCACCGCCGATACCGAGCAAACCGGCGAGCACACCAGCGACGATTCCGGTTGCAACGAGCGCCGCGGCCGAACCCACGGTGAGTGCGTGCTCCCGCGAGGTGTCGAGCTCGAACAACAGTCGCGCGGCCGACACCACCAACAGCACGGCAAACGACAACGACAGCAAGCGCTTTGGCGCCCGAGCCAACCACGCCGTGCCAATGAGTGTTCCCGCGAGCGACCCAACGGTGAGCGCAATTGCCGCCCCAACGTTCACATGGTCGTTGGCGATGTAGGTAACAACGCCGAACACTGCGATCGGCAATACGGCAGCCAACGACGTCCCGTGCGCACGACGCTGTTCCATCGACGCCACCCACATGAGGCCAGGAACGATGAGTATTCCACCGCCCACTCCGAACATTCCCGAGAGCAGACCCGCAGCGATGCCCACGGCGATCACACGGCCGACGAACAACGTGTCGCTGGATGGTGAGCTGCCAGCCCCTGGCACATCGCTGGTTGGCACCACGCCAACTTACGCTGACCCGCTGTACCGAATGTCGCCGGTCGACTTTACGAATTGTTGACCTGCGCAGTCGTGAATACGCGGCACTTCAGTTAGCATGACGCGGTCGTCGCCACGTGCGCGACTCCAATCCACCCACCGAAAGGACCCCCGAAATGAAGCAGCGCTCCATTCGCGTTCGTCTCATCGCTCTCGGCACAGTGGCCATCATTGGTCTTGCTGCCTGCGGCGGAAGTGACGAAGCCACGGAAGAGACCACCGAAGATGAAGGCATCGAGTTGGAGTCATCCGACAGTGCATTCCTCACCACCGGCAACGACTGCACCGCCGGCAAGACCCTCGTCGAGGGCAAGCTCACCATCGCCACCGGCAACCCGGCCTACGAGCCATGGGTGGTCGGCGATGCACCAGAGAGCAAGGAAGGCT
>JAFMFC010000112.1 GCA_017856375.1 Ilumatobacteraceae bacterium
GACATCAATGTGGGACAGACCCATTGTTGGACTGATTCGCGACAGTCGGTCAAGGTGCAACTGGTCTCTGCGGCTTCGTTGGTCGCTGTAGTGGGGAATGGATCGTGTGATTCGTTGTCGATGACTTCGGGCAGAACCTACGAGCGATAGCAACTGCTAACTAGGATTTCGCGCGCCGTGAGCCCAGAACCTCAGGCCGTGAGGCGAAAGAGGATTGCAGTACGACGAAGTGTTTACCGACCTGAAGCATGGCTGAAGACCAAATTCAGATGTCGACGGTGCCTTCGACGCACGAAACGACATTTCCACCAACCCAGACTGCGCCTGACTCGTCAGTCGAAATGTGCACTCGTCCCGCACGCTCGATTGCCGTGCCTTGTGACGCGATGTAGGGCGCTTTCACTAACCCGGCTCCTATGAGCCACTGAGCGATGGATGCGTTGAGGCTTCCTGTCACTGGATCCTCCAGGGTCATTCCTCCGCTTGAGTAAAACGCACGTACTTCATAAGCGAAAGGTGATTCCTTTGGGTAGCGACCAACAAGGCCGACTGTGAGGTTCATGGTGCGAGGCTTTATTGCAAGAACTTCTTCGGCCGACCCGAGCATGAGACCGAGCCAACCCGGACCATTGTCCACCCACGCGGCATGCTGAATCGAAGAACGTGAGATACCCAAAGATTCAGACGCCTCGAGAATGACGGATTCGTCAGCAGGTCCACCGCGTAGAAGCGCGGGTGCTTCAAAAGAAAGCATTGTTCCGTTTTGACGTACCTTGACAAGGCCGACGCCGCATTCTTGGATCAGGAGTCCCGGTCGGCGAGGTGAACCACCGGAAGCAAGCCACGCATAGGCCGAGCCGAGAGTCGGATGTCCGGCGAATGGGAGTTCCTCGGTCGGAGTGAAGATGCGGACGCGGTAATCAGATGATGAGTCGCTTGGTGGCAAGAGAAACGTCGTTTCTGACAAGTTCGTCCAGCGAGCGAATGATTGCATTTGGCTGGAATCCAAGTCCTCTGCGTCCACAACTACGGCAAGTGGGTTACCGAGAAATGGTGTTTCAGTGAAGACATCAAGTTGAGTGAAGCGGCGGCGCACGAAAAGAGTCTTGCCGAGATGCGAGGAGTGGCTGGGCGATTTACCTGGCATCTCGGCAGGTTTCTTAAAAAACCGTGAGTTTGTCAGGAACAGGGCGAAAGCTCAGGCGAGAATTAACAAGATCGCCATCACGCTTTCAATCACCAGACCAGCAACGTTCTCCTTGGTTCGTGATTTGTCGATGATGAATGAGATGGCACGTGCAACGAAGGCTCCAGCCCAGGCTGCGCCGAGAACTAACGCCGCATCGCTGCTGGCGATAAACACCACTGAGAGACCTGCGCCGATGAAGAGTCCGCCATACGTAGCACGCACTTCTGAAGTGCCAAGGCGACCAGGAATCTGAAGCCCAATCGTTTGGCTCACTTGCCTTGGCCAGATGAGTCCGAGAAACCCGGCGATGATCGAGAAAGTGGCACCGATGTAACCAGTTGCGTTCATCTGATTATTCTCGCATGGAGTACACGATGGAATTCGTGAGTTGTTAGTGAGCGAAATGGATTCCTAAGTCACCGGCGACAATCTCCCATTCGTTCACTCATCGTCAATGCGTTTCGACAGGTCTTGCAGATTGTCGGGACATTGTGCAACCGCTTCAATCTGACGAGGGACGACAGTCAGGGTCTCCCAACCGAGAATCGCGTGAGAATGATGCTCATGAAACAGTGTCAAAGTTGCGGCATGCCGCTCCAAACGACGAAGGCTGGCGACTGTCGGGGCATTGAAGCTGACGGAACCAAAAGCGAGCAGTGGTGCTCGTTGTGTTACGAGGGGGGAAGGTTCCGCGACCCCGACTGCACGGTCGATCAGATGGTGCGGATCGTGGATGGCGCCCTCAAGCACGACGGTGCGTGGTTTGGCATGCGATGGCTGGCCAGGCGCCAAGTTCCGACACTGGAGCGGTGGCGGAGGAGTTGAACGTCTTGAAGTAGTAGTTTCGCTGCGTGCAGATTCGAAAGTTCGTGGTCACCGTTGAAGACATCAAGGCCGAGTCGGGTCGTGAAGTTGGTCGAACAGTTCGCAGGGCAGTTGCGAGCGCAGTAATTTCGAATCCGTTGGCGGGGAAGCCGGGTGCAGATCTCGGTGAGCTCGAAGCCATGGGAGCGGAGATCTCCGGTCAGTTGGCCGAGAGAGCACTTGCAGCGCTCGGTGTGGCGAACAGCGAGGTGACGGCCTACGGCAAGGGTGCGATCGTCGGTACTGCAGGCGAGATCGAACATGCCGCGGCGTTGATTCATCCACGCTTTGGTGCTCCCGTGCGCAAGGTGGTCATCAAAGGTGACGACATAATCCCTTCAACGAAGAAGATTGGTGGACCGGGTGCGCACATCACCCTGCCCATCACGAACAAGGACGACATCTGGTCATTTGATGAGATGGATGCGATCGACGTGTGGATCCCCGATGCCCCAATGGCTCACGAGATCGTGGTGAGTGTGGCACTCGCGGTCGGTGGACGTCCCTTCGCCCGTACAAGGAAGCCCTCATGAACTTCAAAGCGATGATCCTGCTTACCCGTCGTTCAGACATGACCCACGAGCAGTACGAGCACTGGTGGTTGAACACTCATGTTCCTCTTGCCAAGCAATTGCCCGGGTTGCGCAAAGCGGTGTTCAACGTGATTCAAAACCCACAATATGGCGACCCCGACGGGATCACCGAATTGTGGTTCGACTCACAAGAGGCATTCGAATCTGCCTATGCCACCGAAATTGGCAAGCAGGTGGTCGCCGACTCGATGGCGAATGTGTCGAGTCGGCGACGTATGTTCGTTGACGAGCACCGCGTACTCGGCGCCTGAGTCAGACGTGATAGTTGAATCTCGCCTGTCGGTGGTGGTGGACTGCAGTGATCCGCGCGCGTTGGCAGATTTCTGGCGGCTACTTGTCGGGGGAGTGCTCGACGAAGCAACTGCGACATCCGACTGGGTTGCGTTACGCGAGTTCCCCGAGTTGGACTACCTGGGTTTTCAGCGCGTTCCAGAAATGAAGTTGACGAAGAATCGGGTACACCTCGATGTGATCGTTGATGACCTCGGCATTGCAATCGCGCGGGGCAAAGCTCTCGGCGCACGTGCGTTAGGGAATGTCGTGGACGAGGCGCTCAATCAGTTCCAGGTGATGTCGGACCCCGAGGGCAATGAGTTCTGTTTCGTGTTTCGCAAACCCAACAACTAGGAGGCGAGAGCCCCCGAGAACACCTGCCAAGCGAGCAGCGACTTGGCGACGAAACTGAGCACGATGTACGTGCGCTCGCCGCGCAGGTAGTCGGCCCACTTGCCCTTGGCGCGGTACTGCAACCACTGCACGATGGCGAAGCAGTTGAAGAAGATGAACAGTGAAATCACGATACCGTAAACGAACCCGGGCACGGTGGTGTCGGCTGGGCCTTTGGGCGACAGCGTGTTGATGGCAATGGCCACCCACGGCACCGCACCGGCGATGCAGCCGAACCAGAAGGGGAGCAGGTCGCCGTTGCCGGGTGTGGTGTAACGCTCCTGGAGCCAGCCGAAAAGGATCATGCTCGCGTTCACCCCGAAGATCGCAAACAGCGCGATGTAATCCGCGACTCCGTTCAGCATCAGGATCAACACGATCATCACTGACGAGGACAGCGAATATTCGACCCATCGGTAGACGTTGATGTGCTTCTTCAGTCCGTCCACATAGCGGGGGAAGCCGACTGGCGACGCGACGAGGAAGTGGAAGAACGCCGACAGGCCCATGAACACCGCGACTGAGTAGCCGATGTTCAAGCCGAACAGATCAATCGGCTCGGAGAAGTTGCCGGTGCCCGGTGCCTCTGTCAGGTAGGTGGCGCGAACGGGGAGTGAGGCGTCATTCGCCAAGAACAGGATCGCCACCAGCGAGGCGAAGTGGAGAATGCCTGCCCAGATGTTGAGTCGACGGAGTTTGAGGAATGCGGTGTCCATT
>JAFMFC010000024.1 GCA_017856375.1 Ilumatobacteraceae bacterium
GGCGCCTGTAGCCGGCGCGCCGCAGCCTGGCTCAAGCGATCAAGTGTGCTTGCCAGGATGACTACGGCAAGCCCCACCTCGGCTCCGAGTCCGGTTCCGCCGTCCTTAGTGAGCGCTTCGATGGAGCGATAACCAAGCCCGCCGCCTCCCACCATGCCCGCGATGATCGCCATCGCCAAGACGAGCATCACCATCTGATTTACGGCAATGACGATTGAGGGAAGAGCGAGTGGGATGCGTACACCCCACAAAATTTGACGCTGAGATGCGCCGAACGTTGCCGCGGCCTCAAGCGTCTCTTTATTCACTTGGCGAACTCCGAGTGATGTGAGCTTGATTCCGGTAGGAATCGCATAGACGACCGCAGCGACCACGCCGGGTACCGGCCCCACGGTGAAGATCATCACGAACGGAATGGCGTAGATGAGTGGCGGAATGGTTTGCAGGGAGTCGAGAATCGGTGAGAAGAAGTTCTCGATCCGCGGCCGCCTTCCGAGCCATACGCCAACGGGAACTGCGATTACAACGGAGAGTGCTACGGCGACGATCGTCTGAGCGAAAGTGGCGCTTGCATCTGGCCACATGCCGATCAATCCGACCACGATCAGCCCGAGCGCAGTTCCGACAGCCATCCGAATACCGGCGATCGAGAATGCAACGACCGCGGCAAGGACGACGACCAATTGCCACGCAAGTTGCTCGTTGAGCGCGTCACTGATTCGCAGCAGCACGTCGCGCACCAGGAAGTCATTGAAGGGTCGCGTGATGACGTCGAAGGTGTCGCGGAACCAGGCGACGAAGTCGTCGATCGGATCAGCGAAGGAGGTTCCCCAGCTGAAGGGAAACTTCTCCCAGCCGAAAACTTTGCCGATCGCCGTGGCTCCGATGATTGACGCAACGATCACTCTGAACTGCATCTTCGAGAAGCGGAAGCGAGGAGCGCCCGGTGTGTTGACGAACGACTGACTCACACGGTCGAGGACGAACGCAACGGCCACCACGGCGAGGCTCACGACGAGGCCGCGTCCCGGCTGCAGCATGTTCACCGCCTGGCGGATTTCTTGTCCGAGTCCACCTGCGCCGACGAGTGTGGCGATCACCACGATGCCGAGTGCCATCATCACCGTCTGATTGATTCCCGCGATGATCGACGGCATGGCAAGGGGAAGTTGGACGCGGCGAAGCGTTTGTCGCTTCGTTGCGCCGAACATGGTGGAGGCTTCGATCGCCGCGCGAGGCACCTGGGTGATGCCCAGGGTCGTCAACCGCACCATCGGCGGTAGTGCATAAACGATGGTGGCGATGGCGGCAGGAACCTGGCCAATGCCGAACAACAGCACGGTGGGAATGAGGTAAATGGTGGCGGGGATGGTTTGTGCAGCGTCAAGCAACGGTCTGATTGCTGCATCCGCCCGCCTGTTGTACGCACACCACACACCAAGTGGAACGCCCGCGACGATGCAAAATAGCACCGAAATTGCCATCAGGGAGATGGTCTCCACGCTCTGGTTCCACATACCCACTGCGCCGGCGTAGGCGACGGCCAAGGTGGTCGCAATCGTCAATCCCCAGCGTCGGGTTCGTGCCATTACGAGGAAGACGACTGCGGGCAGCACGTACCAAGGCAGCCACAACAGCACGTTCTCGATGGCGGAGAGGCCGCCCTGAACGATGTCGGTGAACGGATTGAGGACAAACGTGAACAGCCAGTGATCATTACGGTTGTCCACCACCCAGCGCTTTGCATCATTTACCGGGTCGGCGAGATGCAAGTACCACGATTCGGGAAAGCCGGGTGTGCCGAGGAACTGCAGCACTGCGAGAGTGGCGATAGTTCCCAGGCTCAACACGAGAGCACGCGACCGAGCAGGGTTCGCCTGACTGATCGGAGCGGCGATGCTCATCGTCGCTCGGCCTCGAAAATGCGAGCGACAGCCGCACGGTCGACCACGCCAACGGTCGATCCGTGATCATCGGTGACGCCGATCGGCTCGCTGCTCGCGAGGAGCAGTGGAATGACTTCCTCGAGCAAGGCGTCTTTGCCAATAGTTCTCGGTCCGCTCTGACCTTGGGTCATTACGGAACGCACCTTCAGCACCTTGGCTCGCGGTACGTCAGTGGTGAACTCGCGCACGTAGTCGGTTGCCGGATTGCCGACGATCTCCTCGGGAGTGCCCACCTGATCGAACGCACCATCTTTCATGATCGCGATGCGGTCGCCGAGGCGCAGTGCTTCGGCGAAGTCGTGTGTAATGAACACGATCGTGCGTTTCATGGTTTTTTGCAGGCGGATCAATTCGTCTTGCATTTCCTTGCGGATGAGTGGATCGAGCGCGCTGAATGGTTCGTCGAAGAGCAGGATTTGCGGATCGACAGCAAGTGCCCGGGCCAAACCGACACGTTGCTGCATGCCTCCCGAGAGTTGCTGCGGGTAACTCGTTGCCCAACCCTGCAGGCCGACTATCTCGAGGACTTCGTGGGCGCGCTCCATTCGCTTTTTCTTGTCGACTCCTTGCACCTCGAGCCCATAAGCGATGTTGTCGATCACTTTGCGATGGGGGAACAAACCGAAATGTTGAAAGACCATCGACATCTTGCCGCGACGCACTTCGCGTAGGGCATCGGCGTCCATCTGCAACAAGTCTTCGCCGTCGATCAATACCTGACCGCGGGTGGGTTCGATCAGCCTGCTGATGCAGCGGATGAGTGTGGACTTTCCCGACCCGGAGAGCCCCATGACCACGAAGGTCTCGCCCTCGGCCACATTGAATGACACATCGCGTACGCCGATCGTTTGTTGAAGTTGATTGATGATCTCCGCTCGAGTCGCCCCCACGTGGGCCTGGGCAATCGCTTCATCGGGACTTCCGTGCCCGAACACCTTCCAGACATTGCGTACCTCGATGGCCGCCACCGATTCAGCCCCCATTGAAAGACACCCCCTCGCCCTGACGATAGTGGAGCTTCTTTCTGGTGAAAGAGGGGATTGGTACCATCACCTCAGCGTCAAAGGTTGGCGCTGATAAGGGGGAATCATGCGAGGAAGCAAGAAGCGTCTTATTGCGGCGCTCGTCGTAGCCGGTTCGCTGATCGGTGCTGCCTGTGGCGGTAGTGATGACAGCGGCTCGGAGAGCGCGGGTGGCGGCGGTGGTACGGAGACCATCAAGATCGTCCGTAACAACTGGTCTGCATCTGCAGTCGAGACCGAGATCGTCAAGATCTTGATTGAAGAAAACTTGGGTAATCCAGTGGAGATCGTCGACATCGATGAGAACGCGATGTTCGCAGGTATGTCCGCCGGTGATGTGCATGCCAACGTCGAGGTGTGGCCTTCGGGCGTGACCCCGGATGAGCAGGCATTCATCGACGATGGCTCGATCATCAACGTTGGTGATCTCGGCACGATCGGCAAGATCGGCTGGTTCGTGCCCGACTACGTGCTCGAGGCGTATCCCGCCTTGGCTGAGTCGTGGGAAGCACTGAAGGATCCAGAAGTTGCCAAGGGTTTCGCCACGGCAGCAACCGGTTCCAACGGTCGATTCCTCGGCATGGACGCGTCGTTCTCGCAATACGACGAGGGCATCATCAAGACCCTCGGCTTGCCATTTGAAGTGCAGTTCTCCGGTTCGGAAGCCGCCACTCAGGCAGAGATCGCTGCATTGGCCGCCAACAAGACGCCGTTGATCATGTACTACTGGACTCCGTCGGGTGCAGTGGGCAAGTACAACTTGAAGAACGTCGCACTGCCCACCGCCACGGCGGATTGCGCCGCAACGCCTGAGTCATGTGACGGTGACTATCCGGAAGACGTGCTCTTCAAGATCGTCTCGGCGAAGTTGAAGGACGTGGACGCCAAGGTGTTCGCCTTCTTCGAGAAGTTCACCATCACCACGGATGACCAGTTGGCCTTCCTTGCCCCCGTTGACATCGACGGTCGCTCGGCTGCCGATGTGGCTCGCGAGTGGGTGGACAACAACAAGGACATCTGGTCGGCCTGGTTCAGCTGAACCTTCGACAAGTAACTTTCAGGAACGGCGGGGAGAAATCCCCGCCGTTCTTCTGTTTGTCGAGCGATGTTTGACAGAATGTTCGAATGCCGAGTACCACGCGAGTACCTGAGTACGACTACATCATTGTGGGCGGGGGCTCGGCGGGGAGTGCGCTGGGAAATCGCCTAAGCGCCGATCCCAACAATCGTGTGCTCGTGCTCGAGGCGGGGCGTCCCGACTACTGGTTCGACGTGTTCATCCACATGCCCGCTGCGTTGATGTTCCCGATTGGTAGCAAGTTTTACGACTGGATGTATTCGTCCCAGCCCGAGCCGCACATGAACGGGCGTCGCGTCTCTCACGGTCGCGGGAAAATCCTCGGTGGATCATCGAGCATCAACGGCATGATCTTCCAGCGCGGCAATCCGCTGGATTACGAACGGTGGGCTGCAGATCCGGGCATGGAGACGTGGGACTACGCGCATTGTCTCCCATATTTCAAGAAGATGGAGTCGTGCATCGCAGCCGATCCAAGCGACAAGTTTCGTGGCAAAAGCGGTCCGCTGCACTTGGAGCGAGGCAAGGTGAAGAACCCGTTGTTTGGAGCGTTCTTCAAAGCGGTGCAACAAGCTGGTCATCCGATCACCAGTGATGTCAACGGTCATCAGCAAGAAGGTTTTGCAGCGTTTGATCGCAACGTAAAGAAGGGTCGCCGTTACAGCGCGGCACGGGCCTACTTACACCCCGTAAAGCATCGCCGAAACTTGACTATCCAATGTCGAGCGCTCGTCACCAAGGTGCTCACTGAAGGTAAGACCGCTACCGGCGTGGAGTACCGCCTGCCGTTCGGTCGCGTGCGCACCGCTCAAGCCAAGGAAGTCATTCTTTGTGGTGGCGCATTCAACTCGCCACAGCTGTTGCAAGTTTCGGGAATAGGAAACTCGGAACATTTGAAGTCGGTGGGAATCGAGCCGGTTCACCACCTTCCCGGTGTCGGCGAGAACCTCCAGGATCACCTCGAGGTGTACGTGCAGCACGCCTGCAAGCAGCCGGTGTCGTTGAATCCGTTGATGAATTTCTGGAAGCGCCCCTTCATCGGTTTCATGTGGCTGTTTCGCAAGGGGCCGGGCGCATCGAACCACTTCGAGGCGGGTGGGTTCATCCGCAGCAACGATCAGGTGAAGTATCCGAACCTGATGTTCCACTTCTTGCCCATCGCGGTCCGTTACGACGGCACCGCGCCTGCCGGTGGTCACGGTTACCAAGTGCACATCGGGCCGATGTATTCGAACTCGCGGGGAAGTTTGCGCGTCACGTCCGGCGACGTGCGGGACAAGCCGGCGTTTACCTTTAACTACCTCTCGACACCGGAAGATCGACGAGAGTGGATCGAGGCCATCGCGGCTGCCCGCAAGATCCTCAATCAGCCCGCATTTGCCGAGTTCAGCTCTGGTGAAATTTCACCTGGGTCCGAGGTTGCCACGGATGAGCAGGTGATCGAATGGGTGCGCAAGGACGGCGAGACGGCCTATCACCCTTCTTGCACATGCCGCATGGGCGTGGACGAGATGGCAGTGGTCGACCCGACTTCGATGAAGGTGCGAGGAATGAGCGGTTTGCGCGTGGTTGATGCCTCGGTTATGCCGTACGTGACCAATGGCAACATTTACGCCCCGGTGATGATGCTCGCCGAAAAGGCTGCCGATCTGATCCTTGGCAAGACCCCCCTTCTGGCCGAACCGGTGGAGTTCTTCCGCGCCAAATAGTGACCGATTCTGTGGTCACTGATAACCTTCCCCTGTGATATATCTGCCTTTTTAGGCAGACAATTAAGGCGACATAGGGGAGTCCACGTGAGCGATTTCGAAGATATCGATCTGGCGAGTCTTTCGGACGACGATCTCGTCGCGCAGATGCACGATGATCTCTATGACGGACTCGGCGACGAAATCGTCGAGGGAACCACGATCTTGCTTGATCGCGGTTGGGGTCCCGACAAGGTGTTGCAGGACGCGCTCGTTGAAGGAATGCGCATTGTTGGTGTCGACTTCCGTGACGGCATTCTCTTCGTGCCCGAAGTGCTTCTTGCTGCAAACGCGATGAAGGCCGGCATGGCGATCCTGCGTCCGCTGCTCGCCGAAACCGGTGCAGAGTCGATCGGCAAAGTGGTCATCGGCACGGTCAAAGGTGACATTCACGACATCGGCAAGAACCTTGTGGCGATGATGCTCGAAGGCGCCGGTTTCGAAGTGGTCGATCTCGGAATCAACACCGATGCCGATGCGTTCGTGGCAGCACTTGAGGAGCACCAACCAGACATCCTCGGTATGAGCGCGCTCCTCACCACCACCATGCCGTACATGAAGGTGGTCATCGACACGATGAAGGAAAAGGGTCTTCGCGACAAGTACATCGTGCTCGTTGGTGGTGCCCCATTGAACGAAGAGTTCGGCTCGGCAGTGGGTGCTGACGCGTACTGCCGCGATGCCGCTGTTGCCGCGGAGACTGCCAAGGAACTTGTCGCTGCTCGTCGCACTCGCACCGCCGAACCCCCGGGCCCGTCGGTCGCCTGAGTCGTTCGGTCGCGCGGATGACGAATGACCGTCCGCTGATCGTCGCCTGTGGTGCTTTGGTGCAAGAACTTCGTGCCGTACTCGGCAAGCACTCGCTAAACGACGCCGTTGAGGTGCGTTACTTGCCGGCGAACCTACACAATCGTCCGGAAGGAATCGTTCCTGCGTTACGACCGCACCTGGAAGAGAGTGTCGAGCGCACGGTGTTCGTTGCGTATGCCGACTGCGGCACCGGCGGATCACTTGATCGACTGCTTGAAGACTTTCCGCGTGTGAAGCGTCTTCCCGGGGCGCATTGCTACGAGTTTTTTTCGGGGAGTGAGTTCTTCTCACAAATTCAGGATGAGGAGCCGGGGACGTTTTATTTGACGGATTTCCTGGCCAAGCACTTCGAGTCTCTCGTGTGGCAGGGACTCGGACTCGATCGTCACCCCGAGTTGCGCGACACATACTTCGGTTCTTATAAGCGTGTGATGCTCATTTCTCAATCTCAGGATCCCGCGATCGAGGCCCACGGACGAAAGGCCGCCGAGATGCTGGGGTTGGCCTTCGAGCACCGTCACGTCGGACTTCACTCGTTTGAAGACGCCATTCCCGTGCAGATGCTTTCCAGGACAGGAGCGCACTGATGCCCCGGAACAATGCCGTCCTCGTTGTCATCAAATGGCGTGACATTCCCGCACAGGTCAACGCACAGTTCGGTCGAGAGCGTTTTCAGCTTGTGTTGTCAGCCAAGTTTCAGCGAGCCATCGATCGGGCAAAGCGCAAGGCTCACATCTACACGGCGGAAGAAGATGTAGCTCAGTGGAATCGCGAGACATTCCCACTCGAGGGCACCATGGAAGACGCTGCAAATCAGATGGTTGCCAAGATCGAGGAGCAGTACTCCAAGGAACATCTCGGCCGGCTTGCTTATGCGGGCGGCTGGGAGAAGGACGTCGAGCAGATGGACATCTCCACTAGCGAGCTCGCCGCGCTCGAAGAACTCGAAGAAGACGAATAAACAACAACTAGAAACGGAACAGACATGACGGACACGATTCTCTCCTCGCCCACGAAGGAAGTGGTCATCGGCTTCGAGCGACCATTCGTGATGATTGGCGAGCGCATCAATCCAACAGGGCGCAAGTTGCTGGCCGAGGAGATGAAGAACGGCGACTTCAGTCGCGTCGAGGCCGATGCGATCGCGCAAGTTGCAGCAGGTGCACAGATGCTCGACGTGAACGCGGGCATCCCGTTGGCCGACGAGCCGGCATTGTTGGCGCGCGCTGTTGAACTCGTGCAGAGCGTCACCGACGTGCCGTTGTCGATCGACTCGTCCATCATCCCAGCTCTCGAGCGTGGACTCTCCGTGTACAAGGGCAAGGCACTCGTCAATTCCGTGACAGGTGAGGACGAGTCGCTTGAGCGCGTACTTCCGCTCGTCAAGAAGTTCGGCGCTGCAGTCGTGGCCATTTCCAACGATGAGACGGGTATCAGCATGGATCCGGATGTTCGCTTTGCCGTGGCGAAGAAGATTGTCGAGCGAGCCGCCGATCACGGCATTCACTACAGCGACGTGGTCGTCGACCCGTTGGTGATGCCGATCGGCGCACTTGGTCAGGCTGGACAGCAGGCATTCAAGTTGATTCGACGCTTGCGTGAGGAACTGAAGGTGAACACCACTTGTGGGGCATCGAACGTCAGCTTTGGCCTGCCAAATCGCCATGCGGTAACGGGAACGTTCCTCTCCATGGCCATAGGTGCTGGCATGACGTCGGCCATCATGAGCCCGCTTCATGAAGAAGTGAAGCGTGCGGTGATGGCTGCTGACGTGCTCACTGGCAATGACAAGGACTGCATGGCGTGGATCCGCGCCAACCGTGACCCGAACGCACCAACTGGTGGCGGTGGAGATCGCGAAGGCCGCCGTCGCCGTCGCCCCGCTCAGTAACGCTTCGGCATTCCCAACGGGACACACTGGCATCGTGACGCGTATCGTCTTCACCCCGATCGGCATCGAAGCCGAAGTAGATGAAGGAATCACCGTTCTCGACGCTGCCCGTCGTTTGGGCGTGGATCTGGACTCGGTGTGCGGCGGTCGCGGTATTTGCGGTCGCTGTCAGATCACACCAAGTGTGGGCAATTTCCCGAAGTGGAACATCGAGGCCAAGCAGGAGTCGTTGAGCCCACGTGGAGACGGTGAAATCAAATACCGCGGTAAACGCAAGCTCGAAGAGGGCAACCGACTCGGATGCATGGCCAAGGTGTGTGGCGATGTAGTGATTGACGTTCCCGCCGCGAGCCAAGTGCACCGACAGGTGGTTCGCAAAGATGTCGACTTGGGTGGGGTGATCGTCGATCCACATTTCGTGCTGCTGTACATCGAGGTCAAGCAGTCGCAGTTGGGTGACGGTGTCACCGCGGAAGAAGAAGTATGTCAAGCAGTTGCCTCGCAACACGGACGAGCGTTGCCCACGATGTCGGCGTCGGCGTTACGTCGAGTGCATAAGGCAATCGAAAAAGGTGATGGTGGTGCCACGGTGGCGGTTCCCGTCGATACAAACGAGATCGTTGCCATCTGGCCGGGATTCGTTGACGTTGCCTACGGCGTGGCAATCGACATTGGTAGCACGACGGTGGCTGGTCACCTGATCGAGTTGTTCTCGGGTGAGGTGTTGTCCAGCTCGGGAACGATGAACCCTCAGATTCGTTTCGGTGAGGACCTGATGAGTCGCGTGTCTTACGTGATGATGAACCCGGGTGGCGACGTCGAACTCACGAGCGTTATTCGTCAGGCGGTCAATTCACTCATCGAAGATCTGGTCGAGAAGGCGAATGTCGACATCAATAGCGTTCTCGAGATTTCGATGGTTGGAAATCCGATCATGCACCACATTCTCCTGGGCATCGACCCGACGCCACTCGGTGCTGCACCGTTCATCCTTGCCACGGACCAAGCTGTGCATGGTCGCGCCACCGACATCGGGCTCGAAGCGTCAAGCGCCTTGTATTACGTGGGGCCGTGTATTGCAGGTCATGTTGGCGCCGACACGGCTGCGGCGATCCTTGCGGAAGGTCCGCATCGCGGGGAGGCGATGCAGCTTCTCGTCGACGTGGGTACGAATGCGGAGATCGTGCTCGGCGATCGAACCAAGCAATTCGCCGCCTCGTCGCCAACGGGCCCGGCGTTCGAAGGTGCCCAACTTTCGAGTGGTCAGCGTGCCACGGCGGGAGCGATCGAGAAGGTGCGCATCGATCCAACGACATTCGAGCCGCGTTTCAAGGTGATTGGTATCGAACCGTGGTCTGACGAGGCTGGCTTCGACAAGGCGCTCGTGAAGACACCAATCACCGGGGTGTGTGGTTCGGGAATTATCGAAGTGATGGCCGAGATGTATCTGGTAGGCATCATCTCCCAAGACGGTGTGATCCAAGGTTCGCTGCGCGATAAGACCTCGCGAATTGTGGAGGATGAACGCACATTTTCTTATGTCTTGTACGAGCACGGCACAACCCGTCTCCTCATCACGCAAAACGACATCCGCGCAATCCAGTTGGCCAAGGCCGCGCTTCGAGCGGGTATCGATCTGCTCATCGAACATGCGGGCAATCCGCCACTCGCGGATATTCGCCTTGCGGGTGCCTTCGGTGCGCACATCGATCCGCTGTATGCCATGGTGCTTGGTCTCGTGCCTGATTGCCCGCGTGAAGGTGTGCGATCAGTGGGCAACGCTGCTGGTGTTGGCGCAGCAAAGGCACTGTTATCGATGACTGAGCGTCGAGAAATGGAAACCGCGGTACGCGGGATAACGAAGATCGAAACTGCTACCGAGCCACGATTTCAGGAATTGTTCGTCAATGCGATGGCCTTTCCGCACGCGACGGCTTCGACACCGAATCTTGAAAAGCTGGTCACTCTTCCACCGAGGATCGTTGCTGCCCCTAGCGGCGAGGGTCGCCGTCGTCGGAGGAGTTGATCATGCTGGTCGTCTGGAAGAATGAGCGATCGATCGAAAAGGTCGTCGAAAGGAGAATCTCGTGAGCGAAGAACGTCAGCGCAGGAGCGGTGGCAGAGCAGGGCGCCAGGGCGCACGTCGTTCGTCGTCGGTGCAACGCGAGGCGTACCTCCGTCGACTCATTAAGCCGTACGAGCTTGTTTCGGAGGAGGGGCTGGCGCTGATCGAGAGCACTGCCGAGACGATCCTCGAGGAAATCGGTGTTGAGATCCGCGATTACCCCAGTGCCATCGACCGATTCGCCAAGGCGGGGGCCAAAGTGGAGGGTACGCGATTGCGTTTTCCGCGCGGGTTATGTCGTGACATCATTCAGAAAAGCGCGCCACGTGAGTACGTTCAACAGGCGCGTAACCCCGAGAACAACGTCGTCATCGGTGGCGATGCAACGGTGTTTGCTCCGAACTACGGGTCGCCGTTCGTGCACGACCTCGACAACGGGCGCCGATACGCGACGATTGCAGACTTCCAGAATTTCGTGAAGTTGGCGTACATGTCGCCATGGATCCATCATTCGGGTGGAACGGTCTGCGAGCCCGTCGACATCCCCGTGTCCAAGCGTCACCTCGACATGGTGTATTCGCACATCAAGTATTCCGACAAGGGCTTCATGGGCTCGGTAACCGCGGGGGAGCGTGCTCAAGATTCAGTCGAACTTGCGCGCATCGCGTTCGGTGGAGATTTGCAGGATCGAACCGTGATGACGAGTCTCATCAATGCATCTTCCCCACTGGTGTGGGATGCGACGATGCTCGCTTCGGCCGAGGTTTATGCCGAGAACAATCAGGCGTGCATCATCACGCCGTTCATCCTTGCTGGCGCCATGGCGCCAGCAACCTCTGCCGGAGTGGTTGCACAAACCTTGGCCGAGTCACTCGTGGGTATGGCCTTTACTCAGCTCGTTCGTCCTGGTGCGCCAGTGGTATTCGGCTCGTTCGCCAGCTCAATGTCGATGCTCACTGGTGCGCCCACGTTCGGCACGCCGGAGCCCGCATTGGTGCTCTATACGGTCGCCGCACTAGCCCGCCGCCTTGGTGTGCCATTCCGTTCAGGTGGCTCACTCACGGCGTCCAAGTTGCCCGACGCCCAGGCTGCCTATGAGAGTGCGGCCACCTTGATTCCCACGATCATGGCTGGCACCAACTTCGTGTTGCACTCAGCGGGCTGGTTGGAAGGCGGTTTGGCTATCGGTTATGAGAAGTTCGTTCTCGATTGTGATCAGTTGGGAATGATGATGACTTTCGCCAAGGGGCTCGACATTACGGAAAATGGTCTCGCCATGAGTGCACTGCGGGAAAATGTCCCTGGCCAACACTTCCTCGGCACGGCGCACACGTTGGCCAATTTCGAAACTGCGTTCTACCGCTCGGACACCGCCAATAATGACAGCTACGAACAGTGGGTGGAGGACGGATCGAAGGATTCGGCCACGCGCGCCAATGCACTGTGGAAGGAGCGCCTGGCGTCATTTGAGGCTCCTGCCTTGGACGACGCGATTGATGCCGAACTACAGGACTACATTGCTCAGCGCAAGGCGCAACTACCCGATACTTTCGCTTAACTGAGAATCACCAATACCCCTACGGAGAATTCGATGAGCATCCTGTCCAACCTCTTCAGCACGCGGACCCGAACAGCAGCCGCATCGCCGGCTGTGCAGCGTCTCGTTGGTGTAATGCGGTATGAGTTGATCCCACTCAAGTCGCTCGATCAGGCAATTGCCGACTTGCCGCCGGGTGCGCCGGTATCGGTCACCTGCTCGCCGGCAAAGGGAATTGCCACCACTCAGGAGTTGACGCTCAAGCTGAAGGCACTTGGACACGATGCAGTTCCACACTTTGCCGCTCGCTTGGTGGAAGGACCGAGCCATGCAGCCGCGCTGGCTGAATGGGTGCGCACAAATGGGATCCGCGAGGTGTTCATCATCGGTGGTGATGCCGAGACACCGCCGCACTATCAGTACGCGCTGCCATTCATGAAGGACTTCCTCGAGGCGAAGCCAGGAATCGAGACGCTCGGCTTTGGCGCGTATCCCGATGGTCACGCGTCAATCAACAACGACGACTTGAGCAATGCCATTCACGAGAAGCAGAAGCTCATACGTAGTCACGGTGTCCAACCGTTGGCCTCGACGCAAATGTGTTTTGATGCCGCGACGATTCGTTCGTGGCTGAAGGCAGAGCGCACCCGCGGATTCGATACGCCGATCAATCTCGGACTTCCCGGTGTCGTGGATCGTGCCAAGTTGATGACGATGGGTATGCGCCTCGGCATCGGACAGTCGATGCGGTACTTGAGCAAGAACAAGGCGACGATGACCCGTATGTTCGCCCCGGGTGGCTACGACCCGACAAAGTTGTTGGCCGACCTCGCCACTGATGCCGACGAACTCGGCATTGCCGGCATCCACTCGTTCACCTTCAATTCCACCGCCGACACACGTAAGTGGGCGGAGGCGATTCTCGGAGGTGAGCAGTGATGAAAACTGACGTCGTAATCATCGGCGGCGGTGTGATGGGCGCCTCGATTGCGCTCGAATTGTCGAAGACCGGCCGCAAGGTGATCGTCCTCGACAAGGGTGGTGCGCCCGGCGCCGGATCAACCAGCGCTTCGTCGGCGATCATTCGATTCACCTATTCCAACTTCAACACCATCTTGATGGCCTGGGAGAACGCTCAAATCTGGTTCAACTGGGACAAGTTCGTCGGCGTGCAGGATCCCGACGGCATGGCCAAGTACGTGAAGACGGGTTATCTCGTGTTCCTTACCGAGGGTTACGACGGCGTGCGACAACGCGAATTGTGGGATGAATTTGGCATTCCTTATGAATTGCTCAGCCCCGAAGAAGTGCGCAAGCGCTGGCCCGCGTTCGAGACGGGCAAGTTCTACCCGCCGAAGTCGATCGAAGATCCGGCATTCGCTGACGACCCGTACGACCAGCTGTGGGCCTTGTTTGATCCATTGTCGGGCTTCATGGACGATCCCATGCTGGCGGCACACAACATGGCCCACGCCGCGAAGGCGCACGGCGCCGAGTTCCGCTTCCATACCGAGGTGACCGAAGTGTTGCGTGATGGAGGTCGGGCATCGGGCGTGGTGCTGAAGAACGGTGAGCGCATCGAGTCACAGTTTGTGATTAATGCCGCTGGTCCTCATGCGGCCAAGGTCAACAAGCTGGCAGGTGTTTTCGACGAAATGAAGGTGAAGCACCAGCCGTTGCGCCAAGAGGTGTTTTCTCCGCCGGCACCGAAGGGGTTCCGCCTCGAGGATGACGCGCCAATCGTGGCAGATCTCGACCTTGGCCAGTACTTCCGACCGCATATGGGCGACTTGCTGAACGTCGGCACAACCGAACCGGCTTGCGACCCACTGCACTTCATCGACGATGCCGACAACTGGAACGACAACACGACGCCCGAGTTCGCTGAACGCGTGATGCTCCGTCTCGCTCGCCGTTTGCCCGATTTTGGTATTCCGCTAAAGACACTGGGAATCGGCGCGTTGTATGACGTCTCCGACGACTGGATCCCGATTTACGATAAGTCGAGCCTGCCCGGTTTCTTCATGGCGTGCGGTACCAGCGGCAACCAGTTCAAAAATGCACCACTTGTCGGCAAGTTCATGAGAGTGCTGATGGAAGCAGAGGAACAGGGCATCGATCACGACCTGACCCCGCTCAGCGTCACCGGAGAGCACACGGGGAAAGAAATCCATCTCGATGCGTTCTCGCGGCTTCGCACGTCCGGCGAGACTGCCGGCAACGTGATGGGCTGAATGCGCGCGTCTCTCGAAAGTCTGCTCGCCACAGGTCGAGTGCTCGTTGCCGATGGCGCTACGGGAACCAACTATTTCAAGATGGGGCTGACCTCGGGCGAGCCACCTGAGTTTTGGGTGACTGATCATCCCGATCGTGTGAAGTCATTGCACCAACAGTTCGTCGACGCTGGCGCCGACATCATCCTTACCGACACGTTTGGCTGCAATCGTCACCGACTCAAGTTGCACAAAGCAGAAGCGCGGGTGCATGAGTTGGCCAGTGGTGCGGCTCGGCTGGCGCGAGATGTGGCAGATGCAAGTGGTCGTTCGGTGGTGGTGGCGGGGTCCATCGGTCCAACGGGGGAGTTGTTCGAGCCACTCGGCGCAATGACCGAGGCTGAGGCGATCGACACGTTCGCCGAACAGATCAGGGGATTGTTCGAAGGCGGTGCGGATGTCGCCTGGATCGAAACGATGTCGGCGCCCGAGGAGATGTTGGCTGCTGCAAAGGCGGCGATTCGTGAGGGTGTCCCGTATGTCTGCACCATGTCGTTCGACACGGCAGGACGCACGATGATGGGCTTGTTGCCCCAGAGCCTCGAGGCACAGTTCACCGAGTTGGAGCGCAAGCCTTTGGCAATCGGAGCCAACTGTGGTGTCGGCGCGAGCGATATTCTGGTTTCGATTTCGGAGATGCATGGTTTCAATACACCGATTGTCTCCAAGGGCAACTGCGGCATTCCCAAGTTCGAAGGCACCACGATCACCTACTCGGGAACTCCTGAGTTGATGGGCAAGTACGCCGCCCTTGCCGCAGATGCTGGGGCTCGGATTGTGGGTGGCTGTTGCGGTACTTCTCCCGAGCATCTTCAGGCGATTAGTCAGTCGCTCACCTCTCGGATTCCTGGTCCCGCTCCCACTCAGGATCAGATCGTCGACTTGATTGGTCCTCTCACCAATCAGGCACCTTCGGTTTTGGAATCCCCACGCAGGAATCGTCGGGAGCGCCTCTAAGCCGATCTGCTGGTGACATTAGTAGCGAAAGCAAGGATCCGAAAAATGGCGAACCAGTTTGACGCTGAGTGCAAGTGGTCGCCGGCGAATCCTGGCGCCACGTCGATCGCCCGATTCGCTGAAATGTGGGCTACCGAATCAGCCAAGGCGGGTGGCCTGTACGAATGGTCGATCAAACGTCTCGGGGAATTCTGGCCCGCAGTTTGGAAGCACTGTGGAGTGGTCGGTGAGCGGGGGGCTCGTGCGTTCGAACCGAGTGACTTCATGCCTTCCAATCGGTTTTTCCCGGATGCTTCGTTGAGCGTGGTGGAGAACTTGCTGCATCGAACGGGATCAACCGAAGCACTCGTTGCCATCGATGAACGAGGTGTTCGCCGTTTTCGTACATGGGATGAGCTGCGTGAGCGAACGGCCAGGTTGGCTGGCGCCCTAGAGCAGGTTGGTGTGGGGGAGGGCGACCGAGTGGCGGCGTGGCTGCCCAATTCGATTGAAGCCGTAGAGGTCATGCTGGCTGCGGCATCACTGGGGGCAGTTTTCTCGTCATCATCCCCTGACTTCGGTGTCAATGGCGTTCTCGATCGATTCGGACAGATCGAGCCAAAGGTGCTCGTTGCCCAAGACGGTTATTGGTACAACGGCAAGTACTTCGACTGCCTCGATCGCCTGGGGCAGATCGTCGCTGGCTTGCCCTCGCTCAAGGCAACGGTCGTGGCGGGGGATACCGCTCGTGTCTCGTCAAGTGAATACCTCCTATATGAGGAATTCGTCGCCGGAGGCGATCCGATTGCGCCACGGCGTTTTTCTTTCGATCATCCGTGGTGCGTGCTCTATTCGTCGGGTACCACCGGGATTCCCAAATGCATCGTGCATCGAACGGGAGGTGTGCTACTTCAGCACATGAAGGAGCATCAGCTTCATTGCGACATTCGGCCGGATGATCGGGTGCTGTATTTCACCACCACAGGATGGATGATGTGGAACTGGCTCGTTTCGGTACTCGCTTCAGGCGCCACTGCGGTGCTCTACGACGGTGCGCCGACGGCACCCCAGTCGGATCGACTCTTCGACATCGTCGATACCGAAAAGGTGACGCTCCTCGGGGTGAGCGCCAAGTACATCGACTCGGTACGAAAGCAGGGGCTTGCTCCGATTCGCACTCACAATTTGTCGTCACTACGCACGATGTGCAGCACCGGTTCGCCGTTGTCTCCCGAAGGGTTCGACTGGGTGTACGAGTCGGTGAAGAGCGACATCCATTTGGCCTCCATTTCCGGTGGCACCGATTTATGTGGTTGCTTCGTCGGCGGCGACCCCACGCGCCCCGTTTGGCGCGGCGAGATCCAGGGTCCGATGCTCGGTATGGCTGTCGATGTGCTTGATGAATCTCGTGCAACGTTGCGATCTCACCCAAACACTCCCGGCGAACTCGTGTGCACCGTGCCGTTCCCTAGCATGCCACTTGGATTTTGGGGCGACGGTTCTTCGGGCTTGCCGGATCCGAGTGAACCTGGTCCAAAATTCCGTGCCGCGTACTTCGAAAGATTCGATGGTTTGTGGGCACAGGGTGACTTCGCTTCCTGGACCAGTCACGGAGGTGTGATTATCCACGGCCGCAGCGACACGACACTCAATCCAGGTGGAGTGCGAATCGGCACCGCGGAGATTTATCGAGTGGTGGAGCAGATTCCGGAAGTCCTCGAGAGTTGCGTGTTCGGCCAGGACTGGGACAACGATGTGCGGGTGGTCTTGCTGGTTCGTCTCGCGGAAGGCGCAACCCTCACGAGTGAATTGGTCAGCGATGTCAAACAGCGCATTCGTGCCGCGTGTACGCCCCGTCATGTTCCGGCTCTCGTTCTTGGGGTGCGGGACTTGCCGCGCACGCGGAGCAACAAGTTGGTCGAACTCGCGCTTGCCGATGCGGTCAATGGACGAAAGGTGCGCAACAGTGAGGCAATCGCCAATCCCGAGTGCATCGACGAGATTGCCGCAATGCCCGAACTCCGGGCCTGACGGTAGGCTCCGTTCCGCCGTATTCCGGGGTAGCTCAGCTGGCAGAGCAACGGACTGTTAATCCGTGGGTCGTGGGTTCGATC
>JAFMFC010000113.1 GCA_017856375.1 Ilumatobacteraceae bacterium
CATCGAGAACAACCTCACCGTCGAAGGTGACCTGCGTCGCGACGTGCAGACCGATATCAAGCGCAAGATCGAGATCGGTTCCTACCAGGGCGTGCGCCACCGCAAGGGTCTGCCCGTGCGTGGTCAGCGCACCCACACCAATGCGCGCACCCGCAAGGGACCGAAGAAGACCGTGGCCAACAAGAAGATGGCAGTGAGGAAGTAAGCAATGGCAAAGGCTCCAGCACCCCGCAAGCGCAAGCGCGACCGCCGCAACGTGGCGTCGGGCATCGTGCACATCAAGAGTTCGTTCAACAACACGATCGTTTCGATCACCGACACCGAGGGCAACGTGATTTCCTGGGCGTCGTCCGGCGGCGTGGGCTTTTCCGGCTCGCGCAAGTCGACTCCGTTTGCCGCGCAGATGGCCGCCGAAAAGGCTGGTCGTGCAGCGATGGATCAGGGTTTGCGCCGTGCCGAAGTGCACGTGAAGGGTCCGGGCTCTGGCCGCGACACCGCGCTTCGTTCGATTCAAAACCTGGGCATCGAAGTGTCCGGCATCAAGGACGTCTCTCCTGTGCCGCACAACGGTTGCCTCCAGCCGAAGCGGAAGAGGCCGTAATCATGGCTCGTTACACCGGTCCCAAAGTTCGTATCTCGCGTCGTCTTGGCGTCAACGTCTTCGAAAACGCCAAGGGCTCCAAGGCGCTCGAGCGTCGTCCGTTCCCCCCGGGAACGCACGGTCGCACCCGTCGCCGTGGCGCCGGCAGCGAGTACCTCACCCAGCTGCAAGAAAAGCAGAAGGCCAAGTACATCTACGGCGTGCTCGAGCGTCAGTTCCGCAAGATGTATGAGCAGGCAACCCGTCTCGCCGGCCCAACCGGTGAAAACCTGTTGCGCCTGCTCGAGTGCCGTCTCGACAACGTCGTGTACCGCGCAGGTTGGGCGAGCACTCGTCCGCAGGCTCGTCAGTTCGTCAGTCACGGTCTGGTGATGGTGGACGGCAAGCGTGTGAACATCCCGTCGTACAGCGTCACCAAGGGCCAGATGATCTCGCTCAGCGAGAAGGCCAAGAACATGATCGTGATTCAACACAACATCGACACCCTCGACCGCAAGGTGGTGGGCTGGTTGGAGACCGGCGAAGCCGGCCGCCTTGTCACGGTGCGCGACTTGCCGCAGCGTGAGCACATCGATGTCCCCGTCCGTGAGCAGCTCATCGTCGAGCTCTACTCGAAGTAACCCCCTAAGGAGAGAAGCACATGCTCGTCATTCAGCGCCCCACCGTGGAAGCCATCGGCGTCGCGGAGAACAATCGGCAGAAGTTCTCGATCGGACCGTTGGAGCCGGGTCTCGGCCACACCATCGGCAACTCGATGCGCCGCATGCTCCTTTCGTCGATCCCTGGTGCAGCAATCACCACGGTCAAGTTCGAATCTGCGTTGCACGAATTCGACACGATCGAAGGGATCACCGAGGATGTCACCGAGATCATCCTCAACTTGAAGGACATCGTCGTCGTCTCCGAGACCGATGAGCCTGTCGTGATCACCCTCGACATCAAGGGCCCGGCCGAAGTGACCGCCGCGGACATTCCGTGTCCTGCAGGCGTGGAGATCCTCAACAAGAGCCAGCGCATTGCGACGTTGTCGCCGAAGGGCCGTCTCGTCGTCGACCTCACGGTCGAGCGCGGCAAGGGCTACATGTCGAGCGATCGTGACACGCGCAAGGTGATCGGTGTGATTCCGATCGACGCGATTTTCTCGCCGGTTCGTCGTTGCACCTACACCGTGGAGCCCACCCGCGTGGAGCAGTCCACCAACTACGACAAGATCATCCTCGACATCGAGACCGACGGAAGCATGGAGCCGCGCGAGGCTTTGGCTTCGGCCGGTGCCACGTTGCGCAACCTCGTCGACCTGGTGGCCACTTTGTCGGACGAGCCTGCCGCTCTCGAGCTTGGCGAGCCCGCCGGCATGGGTTCTGGTTCGCCCGATCTCGACCTCAGCATCGAGGATCTCGAGTTGTCCGAGCGTCCCCGCAACTGCCTCAAGCGCGCCCAGATCAACACGGTCGGCGAGCTCTTGATGCGCAGCGAGGAAGACCTGCTCAACATCACCAACTTCGGCCAGAAGTCACTCGACGAAATCAAGGTCAAGCTCGACGAGCGCGGCCTTTCGTTGAGGATCTGACCGCAGGTTTCGAAACAGGAGTCGATGACCAATGCCAGCAACACCACGTCGTGCGCCGAAGTTCGGCGGTAGCGCCGCTCACCAGAAATTGATGATGGCCAACCTCGCCGCGTCGCTGTTTGCCGCCGAGGGCATTGTCACCACGGAAGGCAAGGCCAAGGCGCTGCGTCCCATCGCAGAGAAGTTGATCACCAAGGCGATCAAGGCACAGGGCGAAGGCCCGATGCGCCTGCATCGCATCCGTCAGATCCAGTCGTATCTCAACGACAAGGAAATGACGAACAAGTTGGTCAACGTAGTGGCGCCGCGTTACGCGGGTCGCCCCGGTGGCTATACGCGCATCCTCAAGCTCGGCCCGCGGCACGGCGACAACGCGCCAATGGCGAGAATCGAACTCGTCTAGTAGTCCGACCATGCGTCGCGCGCGCATGACCGTTGCGTATCGCGGCGATCAATTCAACGGCTTTGCCGTCAACCCCGGCGTGCAAACCGTCGCCTCCACGATTGAAGCCGCGTTGCAGCAAGTGATGCAACAAGAGGTGAAGGTGATTCCTGCGGGGCGCACCGATACCGGTGTGCACGCGTGGGGGCAAGTGATCAGCCTCGATCTTCCCGAGCGAATCGAACTCGACCTCTTGGCGAAACAGTTGAATGCGCTGTGTGGTCCGTCGATCGTGGTGCGCGAGGCGCGATGGACCCAGCCCGACTTTCATGCCAGGTTCTCCGCATTGTGGCGCTCGTATCGCTACAACATCCTCAATTCGCCAACGCCGAACCCGTTCATGGTGGAAACCGCATGGCACATCTCGCGTCCTCTCAACATGCGCGCCATGCAATTGGCAAGTGACGCGCTGATCGGGGAGCACGATTTCTCCGCGTTTTGCCGCAAACCGAGGGTGACAGAAGGCGAGGAACGCTCGATGCGTCGCTACGTGATGGCGGCCAAGTGGACGGCACTCGAGGGAGACGTGCTGCAGTTCGAAATCACAGCGAATGCCTTTTGTCATCAGATGGTGCGCTCCATCGTGGGCACGCTGTCCGATATCGGCATCGGCAAGCGCCCGCCGAGTGACATGCGCGGGCTGATCCTCGCGGGGGACCGCAGTGAGGCGGCTCACCTGGCGCCGCCCCAGGGGCTGACACTGTGGGAGGTGGGGTATCCCGTCGAGCCGGAATGAGCCTGCAAAACCACTCCCCATGGGCGCCAAAGAGTCCTTTGCCGATTGTGACCAAGGGCGGCTCCCCGTATCCTGAAGAGTCCAGTTGGCGCGGGTTTCGCGGTCCAGCGAACATCTTTGAAAGTAGTTGACATGCGTACCTTTACCCCGAAGACAAGCGACATCACACGCGATTGGCATCTTGTCGATGCCGATGGTTTGGTGCTCGGTCGCATGTGCACCGAAGTTGCGCGCGTCTTGCGCGGCAAGCACAAGCCGATCTTCTCGACCCACATGGACACTGGTGACCACGTCGTCATCGTGAACGCTTCCAAGGTGGTGCTCACCCGCGGCAAGGCCGAGACTGAACTCGTCCACGACTACAGCGGTTACCCCGGTGGTTTGCGCACGCAGACCTACGGCACGTTGTTGAAGCGCAAGCCTGAGGATGCGATTCGTCGCACCGTGCGCGGCATGTTGCCGAAGGGCCCATTGGGTCGTCAGATGATCAAGAAGCTCAAGGTGCACGCTGGCCCTGAGCACAAC
>JAFMFC010000114.1 GCA_017856375.1 Ilumatobacteraceae bacterium
GGGGATATGCCATCGCCGTGGTCGGCGCGGTGAATTCGGTGATCGCGTTCGGCTACTACGGAAATGTGATGCGTGAGATCTGGATGCGTCCAACCCCAGCCGACTCATCGCGAATTGCGTATCCCGCGTCGATCGGTCTTGCGCTGACGATTTCCGTTGTCGCGACTCTGGTCTTCGGCGTATTGCCGGGAATCGGACTGCGATTCGCCGACATGGCTCAAATCGTCGGTGCCTTCGGCGGCTGACGAGATCCGTAGCGCGATTGCTCGCGCTGGCAGCATCAGTTTCCGCGACTTCATGTCGCTTGCGCTGTATGGCGAAGAGGGTTTCTATTCGCAGGTCGGTTCCGCGGGTCGCCGTGGTGATTTCATCACCTCGCCCGAGGTGGGTCCGCTGTTTGGTGCAGTGCTGGCTCGAGTGTTGGACGAGTGGTGGCACGAAATGGGTAGCCCGAACAGTTTCTCGGTAGTCGAAGTAGGTGCAGGTCCGGGAACCTTGGCGCGATCGGTGATGGCGGCCGAGCCCGAGTGTCTTCGTCACGGGACTTATGTGGCAGTGGAGACATCTGCAGAACAACGACTTCGTCATCCCGACTCGGTGCAAAGCGTGAGTGAGATGCCTGCGCGAATCGATCACGGTGTCGTGATCGTCAACGAACTGCTGGACAACCTTCCGTTTCAACTTTTCGTATTCGACGGCGGTTGGCGGGAAGCCTTCGTGACGACTAACGAAGAGGGGTCGTTTGCCGAAGTGTTGGGCGAGAAGGTGGAAACTCCTCGTGGGTTTCCGGAAACTGCTCCACATGGCACGAGGCTTCCTCTCCAAGAAGAAGCCCGGGAATGGGTGTCACGAGTGCGCTCAGCGATTCACGTGGGAAGGGTGTTGGTCTTTGACTACTGCACACCGACGACGGCGGAGCTGGCGTCGATTCCTTGGCGCAATTGGTTGCGTACCTATCGGCAACATGAACGCGGTTCGCACTATTTGCGGGACGTCGGCATTCAGGACATCACCGCCCAGGTGTGTCTCGATCAGCTGGAGATTCGCGATGCCAAGGTGTCGACTCAAGCCGAGTTCCTGCGCCGGCACGGAATTAACGAATTGGTCGACGAGGGACGTCGATTTTGGGAAGCCCATCGGGATCGACCAGATGTTCGTGCGATGACTATGCGCAGTCGTGTTCGCGAGGCCGAAGCACTGTGTGATGAACATGGCCTCGGTGGTTTTACCGTGCTGGAATTCGGGTCTTAGTCGGAGAATCATTCGTCATTGGCAGTTGTGGGGCGCTGCCCGTAAAGTTCTCATGAGGTCGTAACTCATCGGGGGTAAGTGTGGCGGATGACAAGGAAGTGATTGAGGCTCTCGCGAACGAGAAGCGACTTTTCGAGCCATCTCTTGAATTTGTGAAAAAGGCCAATACTGCAAGCAGCGCACTGTATGAGGAAGCCGCCCGCGACCATGAAGGATTTTGGGCACGGCAAGCACGCGAGCTTGTTTCGTGGTTCACGCCTTGGGATCGAATTCTCGACTGGAACTTGCCGTTTGCCAAGTGGTTTGTCGGCGGTCGGCTCAACATCTCCTACAACTGTCTCGACCGGCACGTCGAATCTGGTCACGGTGATCGGGTAGCGATCCATTGGGAGGGGGAGCCCGGCGACAAGCGAACGATCACCTACTTCGAATTGTTGGATCAAGTGAAGCGATTTGCCAACGTGCTGCGAGATCTCGGAGTGAGCGAGGGTGATCGAGTGAACATTTACTTGCCGATGATCCCTGAGGCTGCGGTGGCCATGCTGGCCTGCACCAGGATTGGAGCTGCGCACAGCGTCGTGTTCGGCGGTTTTTCATCCCAGGCATTGGCAGATCGAATCAACGATGCGTCCGCGAAAGTGTTGGTTACCGCCGACGGTGGATGGCGTCGCGGCGAAGTGTTCCCCTTGAAGTCGCAGGCGGATGAAGCGCTCGAAAACACTCCGTCGATCGAAAAGGTTGTCGTTGTTCGTCGGGGTGGAAACGATGTGTCAATGAAGCCTGGTCGAGACCATTGGTATCACGAGCTGATGGAGGAGGCGTCGTCCGATTGTCCGCCCACTCCGCTCGATTCAGAGCACTTGATGTTCCTGCTTTATACCTCAGGAACTACTGGCAAGCCCAAGGGCATCATGCATACGACGGGTGGCTATCTGACGCATGTCACGTACACGTTCAAATACGTGTTCGACATCAAGCCGGAAACCGACGTTTTCTGGTGTTCGGCCGACGTGGGATGGGTGACGGGACACAGCTACATCGTCTACGGGCCACTAGCGAACGGTGCAACCCAAGTGATGTACGAAGGAGTGCCGAACTATCCAGGCAATGATCGATTCTGGGAAATCATCGAGCGCTACAAGGTGACAATCTTTTACACGGCACCAACGGCAATCCGTACCTTCATGAAGTGGGGTTCCGAGGAGCCCGCAAAACACGATCTCACGTCACTCCGAATGATCGGATCCGTCGGCGAGCCAATCAATCCTGAAGCCTGGATGTGGTATCGCGAACACATCGGTGGGAACCAATGTCCGATCATCGACACGTGGTGGCAGACCGAGACGGGTGGTGTGATGATCTCGCCCCTTCCCGGAGTTACGGCAACTAAGCCGGGATCAGCAACCTTTCCCATTCCAGGTGTCGCGGCAGAGTTGGTTGACGATGCAGGGAAGAGAGTTGAACGGGGTGGTGGGTACCTGACCTTGACGAAGCCATGGCCGGGGATGCTGCGCGGAATCTGGGGAGACCAAAAGCGATACCAAGAGACGTACTGGTCGCGTTTTGCAGGGCGTTACTTCGCAGGTGATGGTGCCAAATTGGACGATGATGGTTATTTGTGGCTCTTGGGAAGAGTCGACGACGTGATGAACGTCTCTGGTCACCGCATTTCCACGACCGAAGTCGAATCAGCTCTGGTGTCACATCCAAACGTCGCCGAATCGGCTGTTGTGGGAGCCAACGACGCAACCACTGGGCAGGCAATCGTCGCGTTCGTCACTCTGCGGGGCGGCTCGAACGTTTCCGAGAAGGACCTTCGTGACCATGTCGCCAAGGAGATCGGCCCCATCGCCAAGCCAAAGACGATCTACTTCACGCCGGACCTGCCGAAAACTCGCAGTGGGAAGATCATGCGTCGATTATTGCGCGATGTGGCGGAGGGGCGAAACCTTGGCGACACGACGACACTTGCCGACGCGTCCGTGGTCGATGAATTGCGTAAGAAGGCGACTGCTGCGCCAAACGAGGATTAGTCGCGGAAGTTGTTGAACTGAAGTGGAATGCCGAGATCGGCACCCTTCAGCATTGAAATCACCGCCTGCAAGTCGTCACGCTTCTTGCTGGTAACCCGAACCTGTTCACTTTGGGTTTGGCTCGACACGCCCTTCGGCCCCTTTTCCTTGATCATCTTGTTGATCTCGCGGGCCTTGTCGGAATTGATCCCCACCTTGACGGTGACAATTTGGCGGACAGTATCGCCCGAAGCCTGTTCGACTTTGCCCCACTCGAGACCCTTGAGCGAGATCTGCCGTTTAACCAACTTCTCTTCGAGTAATGTTCGTAGAGCGCGGAGGCGATCCTCACTCACAGTGGCGAGAGTGAGCACGAGCTCCTTTTGTTCGATCGATGAGTTGGTGTTCTTGAAATCGAATCGGTTGGCGAGTTCACGTTGAGCCTGATCGACGGCATTACGGAGTTCCTGACGGTCGATTTCGGACACCACATCGAATGACGGCACGGCGACAGAATAATTCGGCGGTACACTTCAGCCAAGTGGGGTCGGTACCCAAGCGGCCAAAGGGAGCAGACTGTAAATCTGCCGGCTTAT
>JAFMFC010000115.1 GCA_017856375.1 Ilumatobacteraceae bacterium
CGCGCAACCTTTTGTGCCGCAACCTGCGGAGTAGTGACCACGAGCACTTCGGCGCGCGGGAGGTATTGGCTGAGCGACAACGCGATGTCACCGGTGCCGGGCGGCATGTCGATCAGCAGGAAGTCGGGCTCGTCCCAATACACGTCGGCAAGGAACTGCTCGAGCGCCTTGTGCAACATTGGACCGCGCCACACGACAGCTTGACCTTCCGGCACGAAGTAGCCGATCGAAATGCAGCGCACGCCCCACTTCTCGGGCGGCAGCAACATGTCGTCGATCATCGTGGGGTCGCGATCGGTGCCGAGCATGCGCGGGATCGAATAGCCGTAGATGTCGGCGTCGACGACGCCCACCTTGTAGCCCTGCGCGGCAAGTGCGACCGCGAGGTTGGTGGTGACACTGCTCTTGCCAACACCGCCCTTGCCCGACGACACGAGGATGGGTCGAGTCTTCGAGCCCGGTTGAGCGAAGGGAATGGCCTTGCCCTGCGCGTGACCATGTACCTGACCTGGTGCTGCCCCACCGCTGTTGCCGAGCAACTGGCGCACCTTCGCGCGCTCTTCGTCGTTCATCACGCCGAAGTTCAACGCCACTTCGCGCGCTTCGGGAGCGAGCGCGGTGTTCACGCGATTCTGAATCTCATTGCGCAATGGACAACCCGCAATGGTGAGCACGACCGTGAGCGAAACTCGCCCGTCGCCGGACACCACCACGTCACGCACCATGCCGAGATCGACGATGGAACGATGCAGCTCGGGATCCTCCACGGGTCGCAGGAGGTCGAGTACTCGTTCAGCAGTGATGGTCATGGGGGGCTCCAATAATTTGCACTATGGCCATAGGTAGAATACCGACGTGGCTACGAAGTCCGCCAACTCGTCCTTCACCAGCGCGGTTTCGGCAATCACTTCCGCATTCGGCGACCCCACTCGCAGGGCCGTGTACCTGTTTGCCCGTGAACACGAAGATGGCGTGACTGCGGCACAGGTGGCCAAGAAGTTCGACGTGCACCCCAACGTGGCTCGACACCACCTCGACAAGCTTGCCGCCGGTGGCTACCTCGAAGTGGGCGTCGATCGTCACCACGGTGGAGCAGGACGTCCGTCCAAGACGTACCGCGCGTCGGGCGAAGTGGAATTGCAGTTTCCCGTGCGCAGTGACGACCTCGTGCTCACGTTGCTCGGCCGCACGCTTGCGATGCTCCCCCACGACAAGGCCGAGGAAGTCGCCGAAGAGGTGGGACAGCAGTACGGACAGGCAATGGCTGCCGGGCTGCGCGGAGAAGACCTCACCGCAGGTCATCGCTCGTTGCGCTCGGCGCTACAAGCCGTGGCCGATGCACTCACCGCGCACGGTTTCGCCGCGCATGCAGATCAGCGAAACAACGAATTGCGGATCATCAACAATCACTGTCCGTTCGGTGATGTAGCGATCGAACACCCCGTGATCTGTGCGGTCGATCGCGGCATGGTGAAAGGAATGTTGAAGGCGATCTACGGCGAGACATCACCGGAGATTTCGGCGTCGCTTCCTCAGGGCGACACCTTCTGCGCCACCACCGTTTGATCAGTTAGTTGGTGGCGCGTTCAGTCGCCCCAGAAGCGCTGCTCTTGAAATGGATCGCCGTACATGTGATAGCCGTTCTGTTCCCAGAAACCCGGCGCATCGGTGGCACGAGCCTCGATTCCGCGCAACCACTTCGGTGACTTCCAGAAATACAGGTGCGGAATGAGTAGTCGCACGGGACCGCCGTGGATGGGATCGATCTCCGCGCCGTCGTATTCGTAGACGACTAGCGCGTCGTCGCGCATCACGTCAACCATCGGCAAGTTTGCGGTGTAGCCGTACTCGGCATGACCCATGAAGAACTGCGCCTCGGGCTTGAGGCCGGCCGTGGCGAGCAAGTCGCGCACGCGAACGCCCTTCCACACGGTGTCGAACTTCGACCACTTGGTAACGCAATGAATATCGGTGGTGAGAGTTACCGACGGCAATGCACGGAGTTGCTCGAGATCGAGCGTGAACTCCTTTTCCACGAGGCCGAACACGCGAAGACTCCACTCGCCCGGCGCATACGTGGGCACTTCCCCCACGTGCAGGATCGGAAAGCGCTCGGTGAGGTACTGACCTGGCGGCAGGCGAGACGGTTCGTATCCGGACTCGGCAACTTTTTCCCTGTTGCGATCGAAAAATCCCATCGCTGATCCCGCTTTCTCTTTCGGCAGTGCCAAATCAGTCTTGCCGATCCCGACAGTAGATTCGCTGTCGATGTCGCTGTATCTCGTCCGTCATGCCAAGGCAGGAAAGCGCAAGGACTGGACGGGGGAAGACGAGAAGCGTCCCCTCGACAAGCTCGGCTGGTTGCAAGCTGAGGCGCTGGCTCTGCGACTGATCGGACGTACTCCCACCTCATTGCACTCGAGCCTGTATCTACGTTGCGTACAAACGCTGGAGCCACTTGCGGAGAAACTCGGACTCGAGATCAGCCGCGACGAGCGACTCACCGAGGGCGCAGATCACCGCACCTGCATCGAGTGGATGGAAACGCTCGAAGACGGTGCCGTGTTGTGCAGCCATGGCGATGTGATCCCCGACGTGGTGATGGGATTGGAGCGACGAGGCCTCGTGATCCTCGGCGATCCCGATTGGCGCAAGGCGTCAGTGTGGGTGATCGAGCGTGACGGCCGCGGTTTCACCAGCGGCCGGGCCTGGGCCCCGCCCACCGTTCGCTAACCGGCGAGCGCTGCGTCTACTTCGGCGACTATCGCATCGACGAAGCTCTTCACCACTGCGGGGGGATTCTTCGCCTCGCAAACATCCAGTGCACTCTTTGCACCAGCAGCATCGTTGCCAAGACGGAAGCGCACGATGCCGAGAAAGCAATGCGCATCTGCGTACTCGGGATCGATTTCGATTGCACGCTCCAGGCCATCCGTTGCCGCGGTGAACGCCATCGCACGAACATCGTCGGCGGTATCGCGAGCAATCAACGAGACGAGCCACGCGCGATACGTGAGCGCCTCGACGTTGTCGGGATCGAGTTCCAGCACGCGGCCGTACAACTCGATGGCCAGTGCGGGATCCTCGAAGTTCAGCGCGCGAGCTTGGGAAAGCACCGATGCGGTGCTGTCTTCAATGCCACCCGTGATTGTCTGCCCCGGAAGTCGCTGACCCGATTGCGCAGCCACCAACCATCCCGATGCACCGGCGATCAAGGCAACGACGATCGACCAGGCCACCGCCTTGCGCCACGTGCTGGTGCGGCGAACCACCTGCTCCTCACCCTCATCCAATTCGCGAATGATGCGCGCCGCGCGCACGGTGTAGTCGTCGCGCAGGGTGACGTAGTCGTCGTCATCGATGTCGCCCACCTGACGCTCACGCTCAAGGTCGCGCAGGGATTCGAGCAGGAAGTCGCGTTCTTCGGAGAGTCGATCGCGATCGGTCACGACTCTTTTCCCGCCTCATTGGTCAATGCGTCGCTGACCAGCTGGCGGTCGGCATTCGACGGGCCCGATTGTTCGCGACGACGCCAGCGCGCAAATGCCATGCCGAGCACGGCGAGCGACGCCACGAATACGGCTACGGGAAGCGCCCACACCACCGCGTCGATACCCGTAGCTCGCGGCACCAGTAGCACCTGACCGCCGAAGCGCGACTCGATGTAGGCGATGATCTCGTCGTCATTGCGCTGACCATCGGAAACCTGGCGCGCGATTTCGGCATAAATCGACTCGGCTGCGGCGGCGCGAGACACATAGATGCTTTCACCCGAGCACGTGGGGCACGCGAGTCGTCGTGAAATCGAATCGATGCGATCCTGTTGACTCAAGGGCCCACTCT
>JAFMFC010000116.1 GCA_017856375.1 Ilumatobacteraceae bacterium
GCATGACGAGTGCCGTCGAGTTCGACGAAGTTGGGTGGGCTGGCCACACTGCCGAAAGCCATCCAGTTGCCGCCGATGCGAATCGAATGCTCAGGGTTGCGGGCATGCAACGTGAACTCGCTCGGGCAGGTCTTGATCGCTTCCATCACAAAGGCTGGGTCGAAGCGCACGCGTGCATCGGAGATCTTCACGCCATCCTTAGGCAGAAGTGCCCGTGCTGCAGGTTCGAGGAAGTCGATGCCGTGTTCGGAGAGCACGCGCAGCGAGGCTTGGTGGATCGACTCGATCTGATCGTCGGAAAGGACCTTCGTTGGTCCGTAGGTCATTCGCGGTTGCTTGAATGGCTTCTGTTCCGGCAAGCGCGACCGTGTCGCCCCCGAACGATCGCGACCGCGCCTTCGTCCGGCGCCTGAATCTGCTCCGCTCACAATCCCTCCATACAAATGGCGCGCCGGGAAGCCCCCAGTGCGCCGAGGGGAGAGGCTAGTTGCCCCTACGCCTCTTGATCTCTTCGGAGATCGCCGGCACCACCTTGTGCAAATCGCCAATCACGGCATAGCCCGCCTTGGTCACGATATTCGCCTCCTTGTCGGTGTTGATGGCGATGATGTTCTTCGACGCCATCGCTCCCACCCAGTGTTGGATGGCACCGGAGATGCCGCAGGCGATGTACACGTCGGGGGCGATTCGGGTTCCCGTTTGGCCAACCTGATCGGTGTGGTTGCGCCAGCCGTTGTTGGTGACGGCGCGCGAGCATCCGACGACACCGCCGAGCAAGCCGGCCAATTCCTCGAGAGGCGCAAAGGCCTCGGCCGAACCAACACCACGGCCACCACTCACCACGACAGGTGCAGTGGCCAGGGTGACTCCGGCAACGCGTTCGACACGATCGCGTACAAACGAGTGCAACACGCCAGCAGGCAAGTCGACCGCCGTGGCCTTGGTGCTTGATGTAACCGGCGACTCACTTGCTTCGACGGTGTGGTTGGCAAGCGTCACCAGTTTGATTGGCGCGTCGAGTTCGGCTGCTTCCATCAGTGAGCCACCCCAACGGGCGCGTACGACCTTCAACGAATTCGAACCGTTGAACGAATCGTCGAACTCGGTGCAGTTCATGGAGGCGGGAAGGTCGAGTCGTGCGGCAACTTGTGCGACGACCTCATGGCCTCGGTCGGTTCCACTGCCGATCACGACCTTCGGATTGAGTGTCTTGACCAGTTGGCTGACTGCTTCACCCCATGCTTCGGGGCCGTAGTCGACGAGTGCATCGTGGTGAAGTTGGTGAACGACTGTTGCTCCGTGCTTACCGCATGTGTCGGCAAGCGTGTCGGCCATTGCGCCCACGGTGACGGCTTCGAGCTGGCTATCAATCTGCTTGGCAAGATTGCGCGCTGCGGTGAGGACCCCCAACGAATGTGTGGAGATGGTGCCGCGATCGTGTTCGACGATAACGAGAACGCTCACTTGAACACCCCCAATTCGACGAGCAAATCGACGACTGCGGGTGCTGCTTCCGGACCCGTGCCGAGGATCTGGGTATTGCTCACGCGCTCCGGTGGTCGCTGCAGTGTGATCATCTTCAATCCACCTTCGGATGCTTCCTGCACCACGCGGGACACTTCGGCCTTCTTCGAAGCCAGGCGACCCTTCATCGTCGGATAGCGGGGGAGATTGATTCCTTCCTTAATCCCTACACAACTCGGCATCGGTAGTTGGTAAATCTCCTGACCTGCATCACTTTCGCGTCGAACAATGGCGATTTGTCCATCGGCCTCGAGTCCCTTGGCGCCATTCACCATCGGTCTGCCGAGGGCATACGCCGCGCGGACACCAACTTGGTAGCCACACGAATCCGCAGATTCATTGCCGAACAGGATCAGGTCGTAGGCGCCCTCAGTGGACTCAAGTTGACGAATCGTCTGAGTGATCGCCGAAGCCGTGCGCTGAGGATCCCAATCGCGACCCTCGATGGGCACGAGCACGGCTTTCACCGCGCCTACGCTCACCGCGGTGCGCAATTGCTCTTCTGCTTCGGCGGGGCCAAGCGTAAGCACTGTCACTTCGCCGCCGTGCTTCTCGACGAGTTGTACCGCAGCTTCCACTGCACACTCTTCGTGCGGGCTCACGGTGAAGCCAAGGAACGCGGTGTCTACCGCTTGGCCATCATCCGTGATGTTGATGCGTGCACCCGGAGCGGGTACTCGCTTCACGCAGACGAGGATCTTCATGTGGTCAGCTCTTCATCCGAGCGTCCGTCGGATCGAACAACGGCTGGCTGCCGACACGAGCGACTTTCACCGGGAAGAGTTCGTTCATGTACATCACGCGCAGTTCGTTGCCTTCGACGGCGTGCTCCGGTGGGAGGTAGGCCAGCAAGAGGTATTTACCGAGCGACGGCGCAGCACCGGCCGTGGTGACACGGGAGACTCTGCCCTTGGCATCCACGATTCGTTCACCGTTCTTGGTGAGGATCGGTTCGTTGCCACCCGTGGGGTAACGCTTGATGCCCGACTTGCTCGAGTGATCGAGGATCTCGAGCGTGCACATGGTGGCGGCAATCTTCTCTTCGCGAGCCTTCAGGTACTCGGCCTTGCCGATGAAGTCGGCCGACTTCACCTTCGGGCGAGCCAAGCCGGCTTCGACCGGGTTGTATTCGCTCTCGAGCTCTGCGCCCATCAGGCGGTAACCCTTTTCGATGCGACCGGTGACGGCGTACACGCCCATTCCCACGGGAATGATGCCGAACTCTTCGCCGGCCTTGGCGATCGTGTCCCATAGACGGAGACCGTGCTCCATCTTGGTGTAGACCTCCCAACCGTTTTCACCGACGTAGGAGATGCGGAACATCCAGGCAGGAACGCCATCGATCAGCACTTCGCGCACCGAGCCGTAGGGGAATGCGGCCTGCGTTACGTCGTACGGCACCATGCGTCCCTCGGCGTCGAGATTCATCGTGGCCTTGGCCATCGTCTTCTCCGCATTTGGTCCCCACACGCCGATCGTGCACAGCGACGAGGACATATCGGTAAAGGTCACCGAGCCGTCCTGTGGCATGTGGCGGGTGAACCAGTACTTGTCGCGGCCACCGTCGAACGCACCGGTGATCACGCGGAAGTGATCTTTGCCGAGGCGCATGATCGTGAGGTCACCGCGGAATCCGCCACCGGGGGTGAGGAGCGGCGTGTACACCGACCTGCCCACCTCGACGTCGACGTTGTTCACGCACATGTACTGCAGGAACGCCATCGCGCCTGGACCGGTGAAGTCGAACTCGTTGAACGCGGTGAGGTCCACCATGCCCACCGACTCACGCATCTGCAGGTGTTCGGCGTTGGTGATCGGCGACCACCAGCGGGAATCCCACTCGTGCTCGCGTGGCTGGCAAGCGTCCTTGAACTTGTCCATCAACTTGGCGTTGGAGGCGAACCACTGCGGACGCTCCCAGCCGCGGGCATCGAAGAAGGTGGCGCCAAGCGCCTCCTCGCGCGCGTAGAAGGGGCTGCGGCGCATGTCGCGCTGGGACGCCCACTGCTCGCGCGGGTGCACGATGCCGTACGTCTTGTTGAAGTGCTCGGCACAACGTGCATAGATGTGGTGCTCCGACTTCTCGTGCGGGTAGAAGCGGCTGATGTCCGAGGAGTGCGGGTCGCACAGGTGCGGGTAGCCATAGGTCATCCACTCGGCGACGAGCTGGGCAATGCCGGGGCCTTCCTTGATCCACACTGCTGCAGCCGACCACAGGTTCTTCACCTCTGGCGTCTCGCCGAGTACCGGCATCGCATCGG
>JAFMFC010000025.1 GCA_017856375.1 Ilumatobacteraceae bacterium
CGCAACCAGCGAGCTTGGCCAAGTCAACGGCGGCTTCAGTGTGGCCAGCACGTTTGAGTACACCGCCCTCGCGCGCACGGAGTGGGAAGATATGGCCCGGTCGGGCGAAAGCGGCATGTCCAATTTGTGGGTCGGCGAGCGCGCGCAACGTTGCAGCGCGGTCGGCTGCTGAGATTCCGGTTGTCGTACCCTCCAGTAAGTCCACCGAAACGGTAAAAGCGGTGCGGTGACTTTCGGTGTTGTGATCCACCATCAAGGGCAGGCGTAACTCGTCGCAGCGCTCACCGGTAAGTGGTGCAACCACGACCCCAGAAGTGTGACGCACGATGAAGGCGAGCTTTTCGGGTGTGGCGAACTGCGCGGCCATGATCAGGTCGCCCTCGTTCTCGCGGTCCTCGTCATCAACCATCACGATCATCTCGCCGCGAGCAATGGCGGCGATCACGTCCTCGATTGGAGACAACTTGACTTCCTTCTCTTTGCTCATGAAGTACTCATTTCTGAATGGAGCGGTTCGATGATTACCTCGAGGTCGTCACCAAGCTGGGTTACCGAGGCGAATTTTCCACGCCACAAGTCTGCGATCGTGGCCATTGCCACACCAGCAAAGGGGCTGGGGGCATCGGTGCCGCCTGCAATCGAGGGGGCGAGGTGAAACACGTACTGGTTGATCAGGCGTTCATCGTGAAACGATCGCAATACGCGCGGTCCACCTTCGACGAGCAACTGAATCACGCCCTCTTTACCGAGTTTGTCGAGAAGCTCCGGGAGAGTGTCGTCCCACTCGAGACATGGATGCACCTTGGCTCCGGTCGGTGCGTTGCCAAGAACGACTCGGCGGGGAGAAGGGCCCTCGACATTGCGTGTGGTGAGTTCGGGATCGTCTAAACGCACGGTTCCAGCACCGACGAGAATGGCATCACTTTCTGCTCTCATTTGGTGAACACGAGTGCGTGCTGCTTCGCCGGTGATCCAGCGACTCGATCCGTCGCGCGCGGCGATGCGGCCATCGATCGTCATTGCCATCTTCGCCACCACCCACGGGCGACCAGTGCGGCGATGGTGCAAGTAGGGCATCAATTGTCGCTCTACCTCAGCGGCACACACACCAACCTGCACCTCGACTCCCGCCATCTTCAACTTTTCGATTCCAGCTCCGCGAACGCGATAATCGGGATCGAGCACACCCACGACTACGCGCTTGACGCCGCGTTGGACAATTGCATCTGCACACGGTGGAGTGAGTCCGTGGTGGCTGCAGGGTTCAAGCGTTGAATACAACGTTGCGCCGGCGCTCTTAGCTCCGGCGAGATCCATGGCCACGATTTCAGCGTGGGCATTTCCAGGCGTGCGAGTAGAGCCGGTAAACACCTGGCCATCGGGAGACACGACTACTGCTCCAACCCATGGGTTCGGCCGGCTGATGAGGCGAGCACGCGAAGCACATGTCAGCGCAGTCATCATCATCTCCGTGTCTGACATCCTCACCTCCATCCCAACCGAGCGCTTGCTCAAGCAAGGTGGACGAAGTGGGAGAACGAATGCGTGCACGGCGGCACGAACTCTGTTCTAGCCCTTGCTTCCATCCGGACTTTTACCGTCGGCCCCGGAGTTTCACCGGATCGGCTCGCTGATTGCTCAGAGAGTTCGCGGGCTGTACCGCCGGTCGGGACTTACACCCAACCCCGCAAGAACATTCACAGTATTAAATGACGCCCTCAAGGCTATTGGCCCGTTGGCTCGCGTCCACTCGGCGAGTCTGCGCCCACGTCACGCCGATCACCCCCAGCAAAATCAAGGCCGCACCCACCAATTGGCCCGTGCTCATCGCCTCATCAAGCAGAAACAACGAGTTGACGATGGTTACCGGCACCTCGAAGGTTTGCACGATCGAGCTGCGCGCTGCACCGATGCGGTTCATTCCTGCGAAGAAAAGCCCCATGCCGAAGATGGTGCCGACGACGGCGATCTCGACGGTGCTCCACACCACTTCACTCGTCCACGGAAAAGTCGTGGGCATGCCGGGAACATCAAACAGCCACACCACGACAAAGGAAAATGCTGCCCCAGTGAGCACGAACCACAAACCGGTGATCACATCGGTCTTCGGCATCACTTTTCCGCCGACCACGCTGTACACCGCGTAGACGATCGCGCCGGAGACGATGAAGATGACTCCACTTACTTCGCTACCCGAAACGCCGCTCACGGTAAGCATGACGCCGAGCAGGGTGGTGGTCAAACATGACCACACCACGAAGTCAGGTTTGTGTTGGTAGAGCAACCATCCGAGCAACACGACGACCATCGGATAAAAGAAGAAGATCGCCATTGCCAACCCACTCGGCATGCGATCGATCGCGTTGAATACGCACACGCTGTTGAGATACAGACCAATCGCGCCGAGGAGAAACAGTCGAATCGCTACGGGGGCCTTCGGCCAATCACCGAAACCCACACGCGCAAACCGAATCACCAGCAAAATCGCCGAAGCGATGACGTAGCGGCCGGTCATTAAGCCGTACGGATCGGCGCCGTTGTCGAAGGCGACGTTCACGAAGTAGGGGTTGAATCCGTACAACGTGGCGCTCGTGAGTGCGAGCAGTGCGCCGGCGACGTGATGGTTCTTCGTCATTCGCCCAGCTGAGAAGTAAGAGACTTGTCGCGGGCGATGATGGCGCGTGCGATGCGCACACCGATCACGACGAGTGCGGCAATCAGCACGCCGAACGTGGCGAACTGCATCGCCCCACCTCGGTCACCCGACTCGACGGGTTCGCGGCCGCACCCAGGCTTCGGGAGCAAACCCACGCACTGCTCGAGCCCCGGATCAGTTTCGTCGTCGGTGCCGAGCGTCACGACGGATCTCGCTACGTCGAGCTTCACGTAGTTTTCATTCACGGAGGTAATCGTCACACTTTCTGCGGGGGGAACACCACTTCTCTACTACAGTCGGGCCAGGTGAGCTCCGAATCGCACGCCAAAGTTCACTCCACGGTTCATTCCACCGTTGTAGTCGTCGATTTCGGTGCCCAGTACGCGCAACTGATTGCCCGTCGGATCCGCGAATCGCAGGTGTATTCGATGGTGGTGCGGTCATCGATTTCGGCCGCGGAAATGGCCGCAATTGGCCCCCGCGCGATCGTTCTTTCCGGTGGTCCGGCAAGCGTGCATGCCGAGGGGGCGGTGCTGCTCGACCCCGCGATCTACGAATTGGGCATTCCAATTCTCGGTATCTGTTACGGGAGTCAGTTGATCGCTCAGCAGTTGGGTGGTGTGGTCTCTCGTGGTGGTCGCGGTGAATACGGGCGCACGGAGCTTCTCCTCAATGCGGACTCGGCACTGGTCGGCTTACAGGCAGGTGCGACGACTTCGGTATGGATGAGCCATTTCGACGCGGTGCAGCAACTTCCTCCCGGTTTCGTCGGTACGGCATGCACGGCCGATGCGCCGTATGCGGTGATCGAAAACCACGAGCGTCGGGTGTGGGGAGTGCAATTCCATCCCGAGGTGGTGCATACGCCGTGCGGCAAGCACGTGCTCGATACGTTCCTCCACGAATTCGTCGGCATCGGTCGTGACTGGACGATGTCGTCGATCATCGACGAACAAGTGGCGAGCGTTCGCGCTCAGGTTGGCGAGGGGCGAGCGATCTGTGGTTTGTCGGGCGGAGTGGATTCCGCAGTGGCGGCCGCACTCGTGCATCGCGCGATCGGTAGTCGACTCACGTGCGTGTACGTGGACACCGGTCTGATGCGCAAGGGTGAGAGCCAACAAGTAGTCGAGACTTTCCGTCGTCACATGGGCATCGAGTTGATTCATGTGGATGCCGGTGATCGATTTCTCGCGAGCCTGCGTGGCGTCACCGAGCCGGAGGCAAAGCGCAAGACGATCGGTGAACTCTTCGTGCGTATCTTTGAGGAGCACACGGGCGGAATCGTGGATGCCGAGTTTCTCGTTCAGGGAACGCTTTATCCCGACATCATTGAAAGTGGCGGACATGACGGCAAGGCGGCAGTGATCAAGAGTCATCACAACGTCGGTGGACTTCCAGAGGATATGCGACTGCAACTCGTCGAACCGCTCCGCGATCTGTTCAAGGACGAGGTGCGCGCGCTGGGCAGCGAACTTGGCCTTCCTGACGAGATCGTCTGGCGTCAACCGTTCCCCGGCCCCGGTCTAGGTGTGCGCATCATCGGCGAAGTAACGAGCGAGAGAGTGCTGTTGTTGCAGGATGCCGATGCGATTGTGCGTGAAGAAATTGATCGCGCTGGATTGACTCGTGAGATTTGGCAGGCATTCGCGGTGCTCGCCGACATCCGTTCCGTGGGGGTGATGGGTGACGAGCGCACCTACGGCCACCCGATCATCGTGCGCGCGGTGACGAGCGAGGACGCAATGACGGCGGATTGGGCGCGACTCCCGCATGAACTCCTCGAGCGCATTTCCTCGCGCGTGATCAACGAGGTGCCGGGGATTAATCGGGTGGTCTACGACGTGACCTCCAAGCCCCCAGGCACGATCGAGTGGGAGTAGGCGCGCCAGTCCGCGCAAAGCCTTGCCAGCACGGGATATTCAGCCCGACTGCAACACAATCGTAACAATCGGTAGGATCTCAGCATCATGATCCGTCGCGCCAGTGGGCGAAGACGCGCATCCCGTATCAGTGCCGGGGCGCTAGCGATTGTCCTGTTTGCGGGGAGCCCGCTCGAGGCTGCTCGGGTCGGTACGGGCACGTCCGATGACCAACAGCGGCGAGTGAACCAGATCATCAACGAGCTCGATCGCCTTGGTGAGCAGATCGATGCAATGGGCGAGACCTATGCGCTCGCCGTCAACGACATGGAAGACCTCCAAGTGGAGATCGCCGAAACGGAAAAGCGCATCGCCGAAAAGGAAGTGGAACTGTCCGCGATGCAGGCCGAGATGAAAGACGTCGCGTTGAAGGCGCTGATTCGCGGTGGATCGACCAACAGTTTGTCGACGATTCTCAGTTCCACGAGTTCGCTGTCCGACATCGTGCGCAAGCGCTATCTCACCTCATCGGCGTTGAACACCGGTGTCGGCAATGCCGATGCGCTGCAGGGTGTGATCGACGAGTTGGCGAAGGAGCGCGCCAAGCTCGAAAAGCAACGCGCGAAAGCAGAACAGGTGGCTGACTACGCCGCTGCACGTTTGTCGGCCGCGGAAGCTCTCGCGGCGGAATACGAAGCGCGTCAAGCAGCGGCAGAACTCGAACTCGGACAGTTGCTGCGCTCGGAGCGTCAGCGCCGTGAACAGGCCGCGCTCGAAGCAGCCCAAGCAGAGGCCGCCAAGTTCAAGGGCAGCAAGTACGCCAACGTGGCACCCCCTTCATCGAAGGCCGGTGTGGCAATTCGTGCCGCGCTCAATCAGCTCGGAGTGCGCTATCGCTTTGGCGCGAAGTCTCCCGGTTCGGCGTTCGACTGCTCTGGTCTCACGTCCTATGCCTGGGGCGTGGCGGGCGTCGGCATTCCGCGCACCTCGCGCACGCAGTACGCCGGCCTCAACCGAATTCCGACTGCGGCAATCCAGCCCGGCGATCTCATTTTCTCCGGCTATCCCATCCATCACGTGGGTATGTACCTGGGCAACGGTCAGATGGTGCATGCACCGCGCACGGGAGACGTGGTGAAAGTGTCGGCGGTCTACTGGTCGCGAGTCGTGGGAGTGGCGCGACCGCGATAAACGAATCGCTACTACGGTGTGGCGATGGCGATCCAGGGCTGGGAACAGGGCTCATTCACCAGTGATGGTGTGACACACGACGTATTCCGCCGTGGCAGTGGCCCCGGTGTGATTGTTGTGCACGAGATTCCCGGTATCACGCCGCGCGTCTTGGAATTCGCCGAACAGGTGGTCTCCCGTGGATTCACTGTCGCGATGCCACTCCTGGTGGGTGGAGTGGGCAAGGCGCCGAGCAGTGGCTACATCGCACGATCGATGGGCAAAGTTTGTGTCTCGCGTGAGTTCACGGCGATGGCCACGGGCACGCGTTCTCCGGTGGTCGATTGGTTGCGAGCGCTTGCCAAACAGTTGCATGGCGAAGTTGGCGGCCCCGGCATCGGTGCAGTGGGAATGTGCTTCAGCGGTGGTTTCGCCCTCGGGATGATGCTCGACGACGTGATGGTGGCACCGGTGCTTTCGCAGCCATCGTTACCGTTCGCCATTGGCGCAAAACGTTCGGCAGATCTCGGACTGTCGGCTGCGGAGTTGGATGTCGTGCGCAAACGTGCCGAGGCGGGTTGTCAGGTGCTTGGCCTGCGTTACACGGGGGACAAGCTCGTCGGGAGCCGCTTCGATTCGCTGAGAAACCTGCTCGGCGATGCATTCGTTGCCGTCGAATTCGAGTCGACTGCCAAAAGCGATCATTCGGTGCTCACCGAGCAACGCCAGGAAGCCGGCGTGCAAACGGTGCTCGAGTTTTTCGAGCGTCGACTGAAGATCTAGTTTTCGCGCTTCACCACGTACTGCGGGTCACGGAACGATTTCAACGCAGCCGTCACTCCCTTCGTCGAGTTGACGATCAAGTGTCGAGCAAGGCGGCCTTTCGCCGCTTTGGCATCGTGACCTCCTGCTTTGCCGCCACGCTCGAACAAACCAAGTCGGAAATACTCGGCAACGACGTTCTCGTCGATCTCGATTGCCTTGCGATGTTCAAGCGGCAAGAGGTCGATCACCACGCAGCCTTTGGCGTACGTGTTCAATGCAGCGCTCACCGAGTCGTTCCACCACGCGGCCATCGTTCCGAACGGCTTCAGTCGTGCACCCATCTTCAACCGGTAATCGGGGATCGGATCATCCGCGCGCACAAGACCAAGCAATCCCGATACAACGACAATCGACGACAGTGCGCGAGTTCGTTGTGGGGCGGTGAGTGACGCGAGATCCAGGTGATCCCACACGACACCCGTGTAGCGCTGCCAGGCGGGAAGCGCCGGTGCGCCGATCAACGAAGCATTGGCTCGGAGGGCACGTTCGAGGTGATCACCCTTCACCCCGAGCAATGCGGCATCACCGCCCTTTATCTTTTTTAAGGCGGTGACGACCTCCGTTCGGGGAGTCCCGAGCGCGCTGCCAAAGGCTCCCGCACGGGGTGACCATTTCTTCACCCCACCCTCGGCTTTGCCCTCGGAGGGGGGAAGCAGGATGACGAAACGAAGGCCACTCACGAAAGGAAAGTTTGCCTTACCGATGGGTAATCTTGGGCCATGACAGAGGTAGCGCCAGTCCAGAGCTGGGAAACCGATTTCGATCACGCCCATCCCGATTACAACGCCAATGCGCACGAAATCTGGGATCAACTGCGCGGCAAGTGTCCGGTGGCGCACACCGAGCGCTACGGCGGTACGTGGCTTCCCGTCACTCACGAAGATGTGTCGGCCATCGCTCGTGACACGGAGCACTTCTCTTCCGAATTGGTGATCGTCGCCAATCGTCCGCCCGAAGAAGAGCGGATCATGACCAAGCCCATCGGGCCAGCACCACCGATCACCTCTGATCCACCGTTCCACCAGCACGCCCGCCGTGTGTTGTTGCCCGCTTTCTCTCCGCAGATGATCAATCCGTGGGAGGACGAAGTTCGTCGTTTGTGCAACGAGTTGATCGATTCGATGGGCGATGCCGACGTGGTCGATGCAGCAGTGCAATACGCGCAGCACATCCCCGTCAACGTCATCGCACGAATGATCGGCCTTCCGCTCGAGGACAGTGATTACTTCCGCGAAGCAGTGCACACCGTTCTCGAAAACATTGCGGCAGAGGCGAGTGTTCGCGTCGCGGCAGTGCAAGAGGTGTTCCAGTACCTGCTCAAGCACGTCGAGAAGCACCGCGAACAACCGAAAGACGACCTCATTGGCTATTTGCTCAACGCGAAGATCTTCGACCAGCCGCTCACCGAGCAGCACGTAGTCGGCACCATCGTGTTGTTGCTCATCGCAGGTATCGACACCACTTGGAGCGCAATCGGTTCGTCGCTGTGGCATCTCGCCGGCAACTCGGACGACTTGGCTCGTCTCGTTGCCGAACCGGAGTTGATGCCGACGGCCATCGAGGAGTTGCTCCGCGCGTATGCGCCGGTGACGATGGCGCGAGTCGTGGCCAAGGACACGACGATTGGGGAGTGCCCGGTAAAGGAAGGCGACTGGGTGTTGCTGCCGTTCCCGGCCGCAAACCGTGATCCCGCCGAATTCGAGGACGCCGACAAGGTGATCATCGATCGCGAGTTCAACCGCCATGCAGCATTCGGTCTTGGTATTCACCGATGCCTCGGGTCGAACCTGGCCCGATTGGAGTTGCGTGTTGCCGTTGAAGAGTTCGTGAAGCGCTTCCCGAAGTTCGAGTTGGCCGACAAGTCAGCGGTCACGTGGAGCCTCGGTCAAGTGCGCGGGCCGCGCAAATTGCCGGTGCGCATTCTCGAGCGCTCCTAACTGGTGACCGACCACGCGGGCTCACTCGAGGGGCTGAATCCCGACCAATACGACGCGGTCACTCACGCCAGTGGGCCGCTGCTCGTGGTGGCGGGGGCGGGTTCAGGAAAGACGCGGGTACTCACGCAGCGCATCGCGCATTTGATCTCGCGCGGGGTGCACCCGATGAACATTCTCGCGATCACGTTCACCAACAAAGCAGCGAGCGAGATGCGCGAGCGCGTCTCGGCCCTGGTGGGGCCCGTGGCTCGTCAGATGTGGGTGAGCACATTCCACTCGGCATGCGTGCGCATTCTGCGTGCACAGGCTGAACGCATCGACTATCCGAAGACGTTCTCGATCTACGACCAGTCCGATGCACAGCGGTTGGTTGGCTACGTAGTGAGGGATCTCGGTCTCGATCCGAAGCGGTTTCCCGCCCGCGGCGTGCATGCGCGAATCAGTCTGTGGAAGAACGAGCTCGTCATTCCGCATGATGCAGCTCAGCGTGCCAACAATTCGATCGACCAGAAGTATGTCGACGTCTATCGCGAGTATCAGCGCCGACTTGAGCGCGCAGGTGCGATGGATTTCGACGACCTCTTGATGAACACTGTGCGACTGTTCCGTCAGCATCCCGATGTGTTGCGGACGTATCAGGAGAGGTTTCAACACATCTTGATCGACGAGTACCAGGACACCAACATCGCCCAGAACGAGATCGTGGTCATGCTCGGCTCGGCTCACCACAACGTGTGCGTGGTGGGCGACACCGATCAGTCGGTGTATCGCTTCCGTGGCGCAGACTTCCGCAACATCGTGCGCTTCGAGGAGGAGTTTCCCGAGGTGACGACGGTGGTGCTCGACCAGAACTACCGCAGCACGCAGACGATCCTCGATGCAGCCAACGCGGTGATCACACACAACGCACAGCGCAAACCGAAGGATCTCTGGACCAACGAAGGTGCAGGCGACAAGATCGTGCGGTACTTCGCCGACGACGAATTCGACGAGGCCAACTGGGTTGTTTCGCGACTGAAGGACATCCACGACCACGACCATCGACGATGGAGCGATCTCGCGGTGTTCTATCGGACAAATGCGCAGAGCCGCGTCGTGGAAGAGGCGCTCACCTATGGCGGCGTGCCGTACAAAGTCGTGGGCGGCACCAAGTTCTACGACCGTCGTGAAGTGAAGGATGCGCTTGCCTATTTGCGGTTGGCAGCGAATCCCCTCGATGAAGTCAGCATCAAGCGGGTGCTGAATGTGCCGAAGCGCGGTGTGGGCGACACCTCGGTGGCGAAGGTTGATGTCTATGCCAATCAGACGGGCATCTCGTTTGCCCTCGCGCTTCGGCGCGCAGCCGAATGCGGAGTTACCGGTGCCGGCTTGAAGGGCATCGACGCCTTCCACCGCGTGATCGACGGTGGCACGGCGATGCTCGAGGATGGTCCGGGTGCAGTGTTGCGCCACGCGATGGAGGAGAGCGGCTACCTCGCCGAGTTGGTCGCCGAAGGCACGGTCGAGTCAGCGGGTCGCGAGGAGAACATTCTCGAGTTGATCAACGTGGCGAGTGAGTTCACCACCGTCGATGAGTTCCTCGAGCAAGTAGCACTCGTCGCCGACTCGGACGATCTCGACGATGGCAACCACGTCACGCTGATGACGATGCACTCGGCGAAGGGTCTGGAATTTCCGGTCGTCTTCATCGTTGGGCTCGAAGAGGGGGTTTTCCCACACTCGCGCGCGCTGAACGACCCGGAGGAACTGGAAGAAGAGCGCCGGCTCGCATATGTCGGTATCACTCGGGCGAGGGAAAAGCTCGTGCTCTCACATTCTTGGAGCCGCAGCCTGTATGGCAATACCCAATACAACCCGCCGTCTCGTTTCTTGAACGAGATTCCCGAAGAATTGATCGAGCGTGAAGGCAGCGTCGACTCCGGGATCGACTCGCATCGCAGCAGCAACGACGACCGTCGAGAGTTCACCCGCACCATGCCATCGCTGTCGCGAGCGACGGTCTCTGCGCCGCGCTCTGTCGACACGAGCAACTTCAAGGTGGGCGACGACGTGGAACATCCCACGTTCGGCGAGGGGATCATCATCGACATTCGCGGCACTGGCGAAAAAGCGGAGGCGTCGATTCGCTTCCGACTCGTCGGTACGAAGCACCTTTCTTTGTCGTGGGCCCCGCTGAAGAAGGTGTGAGCGCTATTCGCTGAGGTCGATCAGCAGCGTCTTGCGGTTCTCGACAATTGGTCGCACATCTTCGGGGGCAGCGAGATCCGTCACGTCCAATACGCGGCCATCGCAGTCTTGGAAGCGGTGGGTCTTGGCGATCTGGGTGACGAGACACTCTGCAGTGCGATCTGCCGGGTACGCGTAGTACACCTGCCAGCCTTCTGCCGGGTCGTCTCCGAAGTGTTCGATGATGATCGAGCGTTCACCGGTGGCGTCGCGCAAGTCGGGGTAGAGCACAGGGCCAGATTCGACAATCGACTCGGCGATGTCTTCCACGTTGCCGACGACGAACGTCCCGAATTGGGGTGAACGTTGTTCTCCAGCCTGATCGGTGGCCAACTCCGCGAACAGCCAGGTCACCCCGAAGAGTGCGGCAAAAAAGATGATGCCGCCGACGACAGGGACGAGGGCTCGCGCCACAGGCGATCGGAATGTCGGGAGTCGAAACCTCATTGCTTGCTCCCCGGGTTGTTGCATTCCAGCGAGTTGGTATCCATCACGCGTGACAGCGTAGGGTTTCAGGATTGTGAAACGCCCCTATCGCATCGTCGTGGCCAAGCCTGGTTTGGATGGACACGATCGGGGCGCCAAGACGATTACTCGGGCACTGCGCGATCACGGGTTCGAGGTGATCTACACCGGCCTACATCAGACTCCCGAGCAGATTGCCGAGACGGCATTGCAGGAAGACGCCGATGGCGTCGGCTTGTCGCTTCTCTCGGGCGCCCACCTCACCCTGTTTCCGCGGGTGATGGAGGAGTTGCGCCGTCGTGAAATTGGCTCGGTGCTGGTGTTTGGTGGTGGTGTGATTCCCGATTCGGATGCAAAGGCGCTGCGGGAACAAGGTGTGGCACAGGTGTTCGGGCCGGGCTCGTCACTGAAGGAAATCGCTACGTGGTTGGAAACGACGCTCGACTCACACGAGGGCTGAGCAACTTGAAGGAGAAGTAGTAGTGGATCTGTTCGAATATCAGGGCAAGCAGTACTTCGCGCGATTCGGCATCCCGGTTTCGCCCGGTGATGTCACCGAATCGGTTGACGGCGCGGTCAAGATCGCGGAGTCGATCGGCTACCCCGTGGTGGTGAAAGCACAGGTTCAGGTCGGAGGCCGCGGCAAGGCTGGCGGCATCAAGCTCGCCACAAACGTGGGCGAGGTGCGGTTGCATGCCGGGAACATTCTCGGCATGGACATCAAGGGGCATGTGGTCAAGCGTGTGTGGATCGAACGTGCTTCGGACATTGCCGAGGAGTACTACGCATCTTTCACGCTCGATCGCGCCGCCAAGCAGCACTTGTTGATGCTTTCTGCGCAAGGTGGCGTTGATATCGAAGAGGTGGCAGCGAAGGATCCTGAAGCGATCGTCAAGCTGCACATCAATCCCATTGAAGGGTTGAGCGCGGCGCGGGCACGTGAAGCCGCCAAGGAGGCCAATATCCCCGCCGCAGCCTTGGACGGCGTGGCGGAAATCCTCGTCAAGTTGTACGAGTGCTTCACCAAGGGTGACTGCGATCTCGCCGAGATCAATCCATTGATCCTCAAGCCCACCGGGGAAGTGCACGCACTTGACGCCAAGGTGAGCCTCGACGGCAATGCCTCATTCCGTCATCCCGAGTGGGACGAATACGAGGCGACGGTGGAGCTCGACGATCGCGAAAAGCTCGCGCGCGAGAAGAATCTCCAATACATCGGTCTCGAGGGCAGCGTGGGCATCATTGCCAACGGAGCAGGTTTGGCAATGAGCACGCTCGACGTGGTCAATCAGGTGGGCGGCACTGCTGCAAACTTCCTCGACATCGGGGGCGGTGCCAATGCCGAGTTGATGACCTCGGCACTCGAGGTGATCAACTCCGACAAGAATGTGCGCAGCATCTTTATCAACATTTTCGGCGGCATCACCCGTGGCGAAGAAGTTGCCAAGGGTGTGGTGGAGGCCGTCAAGCGAGTGGATCTGCGCGCACCGATCGTCATTCGACTGGATGGCACCAATGCAGAAGAGGGTCGGCGCATCCTTGCCGATGCAGGAATACCCGCAAGCAAATTGATCAGCAAACCGACGATGCTCGAAGCGGCCCGCGCAGCGGTCGAGCTGGCGAAGTAGGAGCGGACATGGCCATTTTTGTCAATCAACACACCAAGGTGCTCGTGCAGGGCCTCACCGGTGGTCAAGGCCGCTTCCATGGGTTGCGCAATCGGGCATACGGCACGCAGGTCGTGGCGGGTGTGACGCCGGGTAAGGCAGGACAAGACGTCGAAGGCATCCCCGTGTTCGACTCGGTCGCCGATGCCGTTGCGGCAACCGGTGCGAATGCATCGTTCATCGCCGTGCCACCGAAAGCTGCGCCTGCGGCGATTCTCGAAGCAGCACGTGCCGGCATCGAGTTCGTCGTCTGCATCACTGAGGGCGTTCCTGCGCAGGACGAAGCGCGCACATTCGCCACGTTGCAGCGCGATTACCCCGGTACTCGGTTGCTTGGTCCCAACTGTCCCGGAATCATCAGCCCCGGGAAGTGCAACATCGGCATCACCGCAGGCGAGATTGCTCAGCCGCCGTCAGCGAGTGGCCCCAACGTAGGCATCGTGTCCCGCTCGGGCACCCTCACGTATCAGGCGCTGTACGAGTTGAAGCAACAGGGCATCGGCGTGAGCACCTGTGTCGGCATCGGTGGAGATCCGGTCCCCGGCACGTCGTTCGTCGATTGCTTGGCGCAATTCCAGGCCGATCCCGAGACGCACGCGATCATCATGATCGGTGAGATCGGTGGTTCTGCCGAGGAGGAAGCCGCGGAGTTCATCACCAAGCATGTGACGAAGCCGATGAGCGCGTATATCGCTGGCGTCACCGCACCCGCAGGCAAGAAGATGGGTCATGCGGGCGCGATCGTGTCGGGCGGCAAGGGCACTGCACAAGGAAAGATGGATGCGCTGCGCGCGGCTGGAGTGCGCGTTGGTCTGAATCCCACCGAGGCGGGCTCATTGATGGCCGAAATCGTACGCTCGTTGAAGTGACCGTCTGCCAGCAATCGTTCACGCACGCTGAGTAGCGTCGGGCGGTACATGAACCAGAACGGGTTGCGTTATCTGCCGGGTTTGGACGGTTTACGCGCCGTTGCGGTCATCGCAGTCATTCTCTATCACGCCAACAAGACATGGCTCGGCGGTGGATTCCTCGGTGTCGAGGTGTTCTTTGTGATCAGTGGTTATCTGATCACGACACTGTTGATCAACGAGTCGGATGCCACGGGCATGATCAGCTTCCGCGGTTTCTGGGTGCGACGCGCCAAGAGACTGCTGCCGGCCCTATGGACTCTGCTCATCGGCGTCACCGTGTATTGCTCGATCTTCGAGCGCGATGTACTTGGCAATCTGCGCGGCGATGTCGTCGGGGCGTTCCTCTACGTCTTCAACTGGGCACAAATCTGGCAAGGCTCGTCGTACTTCGGTTCGCTCGGGTTTGTTCCTCTTCGCCATCTCTGGTCGCTTGCGGTGGAGGAGCAGTTCTACCTGGTGTGGCCGATCGTCATTGCGCTCGTGTTGCGACTCTTTGGCCGACGTCCAGCGGTGATCGGATTGCTGTTCCTCGGATCCTCGATTGCGGTGGCGATTTACCTCGCGACGAGTTACGTCTCGGGAGTACCTGGTTCACCGATCGAAACCCCGCAGTACTACGTCTCACTGTTTGGCAAGGACGTGCTCAAGCTCGACTTCTTCTTCCTTGGCACGCTCGGGCGTCTGGGTGGCTTGCTGATGGGTGCTGCGCTCGCGTTCTGGTATCGCCCATCGATGTTCCACCCCAAACACCCCTCGGGAGATCGCTTTGTCGCCACGGGTGTGGGTGTAGCGGGGCTCGCAGGATTGTTCTGGTTGATGTGGACGATGCGCGATGTGGTGGAAGGCACGCTCGAAGGCGGCACACGTGGATACGACCAGCTGTATCAGGGCGGCTTCTTCCTCGTTGGTCTGGCCAGTTGTGCGGTGATCGTCGCGGCGGTGCACCCGCATTCGCCGATCGCCCGATGGTTGCTTGGCAATCCGGTGTTCGTGTGGATCGGCCGTCGCAGTTACGGCATGTACCTCTACCACTGGCCGGTGTTCCAGTTCTACCGCCAGGTGGCTGGTCGCGGTCTCACCGTGATGGAGTTCATCGGTTTGATGATTCTCACGCTCGTGATCACGGAAGTTTCGTATCGGGTGATCGAGATGCCGATTCGCACGGGCACGGCGCGAGAGTGGTGGACATCGATTCGTTATCCACGGTTGGACGCCGATCGTGACCGATCGCAACGTTTCGCCGTGATCGGTCTCGTTGCCGGCGTGCTACCAGTGTTCGCGCTCGTCAGTCTGTTCACCGCGCCACTGAAACTGGACGAGATTGGCGCGAGTCTGCAGGAGAACGAAGATGCGGTAGAGAATGTGCTCGCCGGCACCACCTCGGTTGCCGCAGCGACGACGATTGCCGGAGCCACCACGCTGCCCTCGCCGCAAACCACCACCTTGGACGGCCAGGAAATCCCGATTCTCGCTATCGGCGACTCGGTAATGCTCGGTGCCGCCAACATCCTCACGGAGCGGGGCATCACGGTGGATGCGATGAAGAGCAGGCCGTATCGCCAGGCCCTCGAGATCGTCAACTATCTGAAGTCGGTGCAACGGCTTGGCGACTTCGTGATCATCCACCTGGGCACGAACAACTTCGTGGACGAAAAGACGCTGGATGAAATCATGGTGCCGCTGGCTGAGACGGAGATGGTGGTGTTCCTCACTGCACACGTGCCGGACAAGAGGTGGCAAGACCCAAATAATGAATTGATCAGGAAACTGCCCGATCGGTATGGCAACGTCAAGGTGATGGATTGGTATCGGATCGCCCAGGAGAATCCGAGTTGGTTGTATCGCGACAAGGTGCACCTGAATTTGGAGGGACAGCGCATGTACGCGGATCTGATCATGCAAACCATCGGCAAGTAACATCGGCGGCATGACTTCACCAGTACGAGTTGCCGTCACCGGCGCCGCAGGACAAATCGGCTACAGCCTCCTCTTTCGCATCGCCTCCGGATCGATGCTCGGCCCCGAAACGAAGGTGATTCTGCAGCTGCTCGAGGTGACCCCCGCGCTCGGCGCGTTGGGCGGCGTGAAGATGGAACTCGACGACTGCGCGTTTCCGAACCTCGTCGATGTGGTGACGACCGACGATCCGAACGTCGCATTCGGTGATGCCGATGTGGCACTCCTCGTCGGTGCGATGCCGCGCAAGGACGGCATGGAGCGATCGGATCTGTTGTCGGCCAACGGCGGCATCTTCAAGCCGCAGGGCAAGGCCATCAGTGACAACGCGAAGAAGGATGTGAAGGTGCTCGTGGTGGGCAACCCGGCCAACACCAACGCGTTGATTGCCATGCACAACGCGCCGAACATCGATCCGCGACAGTTCACGGCAATGACTCGCCTCGACCACAACCGCGCCATCAGCCAGTTGGCGATGAAGTTGGGCAAGCCGGTTTCCTCGGTGAAGAAGATGACGGTGTGGGGCAACCACTCAACGACGCAGTATCCCGACCTGTTTCATTGCGAAGTGGACGGCAAGAACGCCGCCCAACTGGTCAACGATCAGCAGTGGATCGAAGAGACGTACATCCCGACGGTGGCCAAGCGCGGTGCCGCGGTGATCAAGGCGCGTGGTTCTTCGTCGGCGGCATCGGCGGCCAATGCGGCAGTCGATCACGTGCGCTCGTGGGTGCTCGGCATTCCCGCGGGGGATTGGGTGTCGATGTCGGTGCCGTCCGACGGCAGCTACGGCGTGCCGGAGGGAATCATCTCCTCGTTCCCGTGCACGTGCAAGGACGGCAAGTACTCGATCGTCCAGGGACTCGAGATCGATGCGTTCAG
>JAFMFC010000026.1 GCA_017856375.1 Ilumatobacteraceae bacterium
TGGAGCCCAAGGCGGGAATTGAACCCGCGACCTACGCATTACGAGTGCGTTGCTCTACCCCTGAGCTACCTGGGCCGGTCGCGTCATTGTACTGGCGAAGATGTTCTTGACATCGCTGCCGAAGGACATTGCAGGAAGAGGGCCTGAACAGCGAGTTCCTCGTTGGCGTTCAGTGAGAGAGAAGAGATTGTTTTGGTGATCTTCGAAAGAGCCGTGCTGTAGTGCTCTGCATTCCGCCCAGCTGGATCGTCAAGCAGTAGACGGTGGTAGGTGGAAGCCATCGCGGCAAGTCCACTGCGGAGTTCGTCGGTGCGGAACTTGCGGGTCTGTCGCTTGTGTTGATCCTGGAGGGCTTTGCGCCCGCTTCCACGCTCGCCGGTAAGTGCCACTCGTTCTTCAAGCGCCGCCAAGTCACGCGCCTGCTGGGCAGCGAGCGCCTCGGTGGCTTTCTCAACATGCTCGAACAACTCATCGACGATGGCCATCACGGCTGCACCGGTGCCATCCAAACGACCTGGCACCGATGCAAACGCCTCGGTGCGTTCGATGACCAAGGGATCGCTGGCGAGGATGCGTGCCCGCTCCAGATTCCCCGAAGCGACTCGAGCCACCGAGTGAGACATGTCTTTGGAGACACCTTCCTTCATGAGTGTTCGTTCGACCACTTCGTCATCGATTCGTGAGAACGTGACGACAACACAACGAGAATTGATGGTGGCAAGGCCAGGAACCATCTGGTCCGCAAGAAGGATGAAAACTACCGAGCTTGCAGGTTCCTCGATCGTCTTCAACAGACGAACGGCAGCAGAGTCGCGCATGAGGTGCACTTCGTGGATGATCACCACCTTGAGGGATCCTTCAGTGGGGGTGGTGGTCGCAAGACGAATGACGTTGTCGGCTTCTTCCTTGTCGACCGCAGCACCTTCACGAAGAACTTCGATCACATCTGGGTGGCCGCCGCGAATAATCAGCTGTGCGTCGCGGTTGTCGGAGCTCTCATCGCCGGTGATCAGACGGGCGGCGAAAGATCGGGCTGCTTCTTCCTTCCCACAACCCACGGGACCGACGAAGAGATAGGCGTGCACGCGATTCTTCGCAAGATCGCGCAGTCGTTCGACGGCGCGATCCTGACCGACGACTTCCGACCAAATCGTTTCAGCCATCAGATGGAGAGGCGTTCTGCGATCAGACGACGAATGGTCACTTCGAGCTCGTCTTTCGGCGGTGAACCGTCGATAATCACCCAGCGATCGGGTTCTTGTCGTGCCATCTCGTGGAATCCGCGCAGGACTCGTTCGAAGAACGAACGATCCTCGCGTTCAAAGCGATCGAGTTCGCGCTTCTTCAACCGCTCCAGCAGGGCATCCAGCGGAACATCGATGAATACGACGAGATCCGGCCAGACATCTTGGATAGCCCACGAATTGAAATGGCGCAGCGACTCGAGATCCAATTCGCGCCCGTAACCCTGGTAGGCGAGGGAGGAGTACACGCTGCGATCACTGACGACATGTCGTCCCGACTCGATGGCCGGAAGCACCACTTGTTGGATGTGCTGTGCACGATCGGCAGCCATCATCAGGGCCTCGGAGCGTGGTGAGAGCGACGTGTTCTTGGCATCCAGCATCGTGGCGCGCAAGGCCGCGCCGATCTCCGTGCCGCCTGGTTCGCGAGTGGCGAGGCCATTCAGCGCAGTGGCAAGTCGTGTGACATGCGTGGATTTGCCACAGCCTTCGAGGCCCTCGAAAGCGATGTATTTGCTACGGTTCATTCCTCAGGCAGTTTGGCAGGTTTCTTGGCCGAGGCCTTCTTCGCTGCTTTCTTCTCGGTCTTCTTCGCCGCTTTCTTGACTGGCTTGGCGGCACTCTTTCGCTTCTTCGAACTTGGTTCTGCATCGCGTCGCACAGCAAGCAACTCATAGGCGCGCTCGGGCGTGACGTACTCGAGACGATCGCCGCGGGTGAGGCTGGCGTTCGTCTCTCCATCGGTGACATACACGCCGAACTTGCCTTCCTTGGCCACGACGGGGCGCCCGCTCACCGGATCGTTGCCGAATTCTTTGAGTGGCGGTTTGGCGGGACCGCGGCGGCCATACACACGAGGTTCGGCAAGTTTGGCGAGTGCTTCAATCAGCGTGATCGAGAAGATCTGATCTTCGGATTCGATGGAACGACTCTCTTTGCCTTTCGAGATGTAGGGGCCGTAGCGACCGTTCTGCGCGGTGATCGGTTCGTCATCCTCGGGATGGTTACCGATCACGCGGGGGAGTGAGAGCAACTTGATGGCATCGTCGAACGTGAGTGACTCGATGGTCATCGTCGAAAACAGTGAAGCCATCACGGGCTTTTCTTTGCCTTCAGGAGGATTGTCCGGCGTTCCCCACTGCACATATGGGCCGAACTTGCCCGTTTTCTTGAACACGGGATGACCCATGTGTTCACCGATCGGATCATCGAACTTCGGCCGCGACAGAATCTCCAGTGCAACATCGACCGTCAGTTCGTCGGGCGCCATGCTGTCGGGAATCGCTGCCGTGAGATCGCCGCAGCGAATGTATGGACCGAACTTGCCCGGCCGCGCCTCGATGATTTCACCCGTCGCTGGATTCGCACCCACTCTGAAGGCGTTGAGCGTGGCGGCATCGATGTTCTCGATGTTGTGTTGCACGAGCGGCTTCAGGCCAGGAAGTTCCTTGCCGTTGCCGTAGTAGAACTCGCCTAGCCACGCATCGCGCACGCGTTTACCCTCAGCGATTTCATCGAGTTCTTCTTCGACGGTGGCGGTGAAACGGAAGTCGATCAGCGTGGTGAAATGATCCTTCAGCAGGCGCACGACAGCGAAGGCCGTCCACGATGGCACGAGCGCCTGACCCTTCTTCCACACGTAACCGCGGTTGATGATGGTGCCGAGGATGGATGCATAAGTAGAGGGGCGGCCGATGCCTTCCTCTTCGAGGCGCTTGACGAGTGTCGGCTCGGTGTAGCGAGCAGGAGGCGAGGTGCGGTGTTCGAGTGCCTTCACCTCGGAGATGCTCACCTGATCACCGACCTTGAGCGGCGGGAGAAGGGCCTCCGACTCCTCGTCACTATCGTCTTCGGTTTCTTGGTACACCTGGCGATAACCGGGGAACGTGATCGTGGTGCCGCTCGCAGAGAATTCACAATCCTGGCCGTTGCTTTGCGCGCCGAGTTTCATCGTGACGGTGGTGCCGAGTGCATCGGTCATCTGCGAGGCGAGCGTGCGCTGCCAAATCAGTCGATACAGCGCAAGCTCGTTGGGGCGAAGCTCGTTGGCCACTTCCTCCGGGCTACGCAGCGGAAGCGACGGGCGGATTGCTTCGTGCGCCTCTTGCGCGTTCTTCACCTTCGACTTGTAGGCGCGGGGCTCTGCCGGTTGGTATGGCTCGCCGAAGGACTTGCTGATTTGCTGACGCACGTCGGACAGCGCCTCGGCCGAGAGCGTGACGGCGTCCGTACGCATATATGTGATGTATCCGGCCTCATACAGACCCTGGGCGATACGCATGACCTCGCTTGCGGTGATGCGCAGTTTGTTGCCGCCCTCCTGCTGGAGGGTGCTCGTCATGAACGGCGCCTTCGGCGACTTGCGGTAAGGCTTGTCTTCCACGCTGCGCACCACGAGCGGGCTTCCGACGAGGCCGTCGCGCAGGCTTTCGGCCCGGGCACCGTCGACCACGGTTACGCCTTCCTTGGCCACGCCTTTCTCGTTGAAATCCTTGCCCGTGGCGATACGAGCGCCATCGAGGGATTGGAGGGTGGCGACGAACGATGGCTGCGAATCGGTGACGGCCTCGAGATCCCAATAGATCGCCGAGATGTGGGCCATGCGTTCCTGCTCACGCTCGACGACCAGGCGAATGGCAGGGCTCTGCACACGCCCCGCAGACAACCCGCGGTTCACCTTGCGCCAGAGGATCGGCGATACCTCATATCCGAAGAGACGGTCGAGGATGCGTCGGGCCTCGGCTGCGTCGACCAACTTGTAGTCGATGTCGCGCGGGTGGGCGATCGCTTCCTCGATCGCCGACTTGGTGATCTCGTGGAAGACCATGCGGCGCACCGGCACCTTGGGCTTGAGGTACTCGAAGAGGTGAGCGGCGATGGCCTCTCCCTCACGGTCTTCGTCGGTGGCGAGATACAACTCGGTGGCGTCTTTCAAGGCGCTCTTCAGTTCCTTGATCACGGTGCTGCCACGTTCGGTGAGCTCATACGTGGGCTTGAAGGAGTTCTCTACATCGACGGACAAGCCCTTGCTCGGAAGGTCGGCAATGTGACCGACGGACGCACGAACATCGAAGCTCGATCCCAAATATTTGGAGATCGTTTTTGCTTTGGCGGGCGACTCGACGATGACGAGGGGCTTAGACATGACTTTTCATCGTTATGTGCTGAGACACGGGGTTGTCAAGGCTATCCACGCAAATCCAAACACAGCATGGCTTTGATATCGGTAGCGTCGAGTGGTGAATGACGAGTGATGCACGCGTGACGTCAAATGTTGAGGCGGCGACGAAGTGGCGCGTGATTCGCATCGATCGTGGGTGGAGCACGCTGCGCAACGTCGAAAAAGACGAAGAATCACGTGTGCGAAACATCGGTGCAGACGTCGCAGTGGGTGACATCGTGAACATCGATGGCGAGCGAGTGACGAACGTGTTGCCGCGGTCGTCGGCGATCACGCGCCGCCGCTCTGGAGAGGGCGCGCGGGTGCAGAAGGATGTCATTGCTTCGAATGTGGATGTGGTGCTTGTGGTCCAGGCAGCCGACCAGGAAGTGAATCCCCGGCGGATCGAGCGGGAATTGACCGTTGCTCTCGACAGCATGGCTGCACCGGTGCTGGTACTGAACAAGTGCGATCTGGTTGCGCCCCCTGTTCTTGATACGCGCATGGATGAAGTGCGCCGAGTGAGTGCGGGAGTACCGGTGCACGCGGTGAGCGCTACCACCCAAGAGGGGCTCAGCAAGTTGATCGACGACTTGCCTACAGGTAGTGCGATCGCGTTGATCGGTGCGAGTGGTGTGGGCAAGTCGTCACTTGCCAACGCACTGAGCGGTTCGGAACAACAGTCGACGGGCGAAGTTCGCGAAGGTGATCAGCGCGGTCGTCACACCACCACGGCTGCAGAATTGATCGCGTTGCCGAATGGCAGATGGCTCGTGGACACTCCGGGTTTGCGCGTGGTGAGCCTGTGGTTGAGTGGCCGGGGAATCGAGCGGGCGTTTCCCGAGATCTTCGCTTTGGCGGATTCGTGCAAGTTTCGTGATTGCAAGCACGAAACCGAGCCGGGCTGCGCAGTGGCTGACGCTGTTCGAAGCGGAGCGCTGGATCCCAAACGCGTTGCCAGCATGAAGGAACTGGTGGCCGAAGAAGCCGAGCTCGAAGAGTTGATGGAGTAACTCGGCTACAGCGCGCCTTCGTCAAGTGCATGGAGAACGTCGGCGGCGCGAGCCCGAACGTTGTCTACATCACTCAACTTCTGCCCCGAACGAACCTGCTGGGCGATTCGTGGATTGCGCACGAAGGACTCCTGGTGCCGCAGAAGAAAATCCCAATACAAAGTGGTGTATGGGCATGCACGTTCACCCACACGTGCTTTGCGATCGAAGTGACAACCCTTGCAGAAGTCGCTCATCTTGTCGATGTACGCGCCACCGCTGGCGTAGGGCTTGGTGGCCACCTTGCCACCGTCGGCATACAACGACATGCCGATGACATTCGGCGCCATCACCCACTCCGCGGCATCGACAAAGGATCGCCACATCCACTCGGTGAATTGCCATGGGTGAATACCGGACGTGAGTGCGAAGTTGCCAAGGATCATCAGGCGAGGAATGTGATGAACCCAGGCGCGTTCGTGGATGTCGTTCAACACGCGCGACATGCAGCGCATCTTCGTCGCGGCGGCAACGGTGAACATGGGAGGCAAATCCCGACTAGCAGCAAGATGATTGGCACCACGCATTCCGGGCATCTCACGCCAGTAGATGTTCCAGATGAATTCACGCCAACCAATCACCTGTCGAACGAAGCCTTCGACTGAGTTGATGGGGATGTTTCCGCGCTGGTATTCCGCAACCACTCGTTCGACCACCTCGCCCGGCAGCAGCAGGCCGTTGTTGAGATACGGCGAAAGCACGGAGTGTGCGAGGTGCCAGTCGTCGTGCAGCATCGCGTCCTCATAGGGCCCGAAGTCGGGAAGGAGTTTCTCGACGAAGTGCTCCAAGCGGGTGAGCGCACCTGCGCGGGAGGTGGACCACCAACCCGACGGCGGAGCGCCCCATGTGGTGGCGGGTAAGTCAGCGATCACCTCGCGATCAAGCTCGTCGAGAACATCGAGTGGCGGGTTCGGCCACGTGCGGTTCTTGGGAGGTGGGAGTCGATTTTCGGCATCGAAGTTCCACGCGCCACCTTCGGGCTCGTCGCCGTTCATCAGCAGATCGAGACGTCTGCGCTGCCACCGATAGAAGTCCTCCATCTTGAACGACTTGCGAGACGATGCAAACGAAGCAAAATCATTCGGATGACAAAGGAACTGATTTGAGCGCACCGTGCGTACCTCGAGGCGCTCGAGCAATTTCCGCGCATTGACGCTGTTCGGCTCGGTGGCGACCACCTCGCTCGGGCGGTGCTCCGCCACATGGGCCCGAAAGCCGGTGCTCATGGTGGAGGCCTTGCGGTAATCGACGTGGAAACCGTCGGACTCGAGTTCACGAGCGAATCGGCGCATCGAGGCGAGATAGAAGTGCAAGCGCTGACGGTGCCACGCCTTAGAGGTGATCTTGTGATCCGATTCGACGAAGAGCACACGGTGAGATGCGGGAGTGGCATCTGCCAACGCACCGATTCGACGGTTGAGTTGGTCGCCGAACACCCACACGGTGATCATTGGTGCGACGCTATCCCATCGCCTCTTCGTACATCGTGGCTGATGCCTTCATCGTGAAGAGACGAACGCCGACGAACCACATCCGAATCTCATACGGGCTCGACAACGTGACAGTGACGAGTGGAGAGGCGCGATCGATTTCAACTTCGACTTTGCGCAGGTGAAGTTGGTCGTTCACCACGTCGTGGATGCCTACCTCGTCAGTGGGGTCGATGGAAGCGAGTCGAGCTGCGGTGCCCACCGCGCGCCACAACGCCAATTGATTGCGCACGATGACCGCGGATTGCACCACGAGCCAGACGGCGAGGAGAACGAGCGGAAAGACGAGTGCGAACTCGACGCTGGATTGGCCGGGCTCAGCCCTCTTGGACATCGGTGCGCGAGATGACGTTGTCGAGCACGAGATCGAATAGTTCGCCGATACGTCCGGCGCCACCGCCTTCAGTTGCCCAGGCGATGACGAGGAGTGCGATGACTCCCACTCCGAGCAAGACGAGTGCGTACTCCGTGGTGGCCTGACCGGACTCGTACCGCGAGGTGCGTTTCATCAGCCGACTGACCCGAGTGGAGTGATGATCGTGGCGACGATCGGTGTAAACGTGAGCAGGAGAAATGACGGCAGGATGCAGACGACGAGAGGAACGTTTGCCTTTACTGACATTCGGCGGATGTGTGCGCGAGATTCCTCGGTTCGGCGAGATCGAAATGTGGTGACGTACTCATTCAGCCGATCGGCAAGCGGGAGGCCGTGCTGGGTCGAACTGGCGAGAAGGTCAAACGCCGACTCGAGGTAGGGGAATTGTTGTCGAAGATGATTGAGCAGATCGACAGCGCTAGGTGCGTGTGTAGCTCGGTTGATCTGTTGCGTTACGAATGTGAGGGACTGATGAATGGTGAAGCCGGCCTCGAGTGAGGACGCGATGTCGACGATCACTTCACTGTCATGTTCATCGGATGCAGGAGCGAGTAGTCGGGCGACCCACATTCTGCCGACCACCTGCAATGCGACACCGGTCGCCAGGATCGTGAGTCCAAGGGGTGAACCAAGCATGAATGATCGTGCGGATGAACCGATGACGAGTACGAAACCTGACACGTAGATCGGAGCCCAGACGAGCATCGAAATCGAGGTGTGTAGCGCTGCGAATTGCGCGGCGATTTCCAGTCGCTCCGACTCGGCTCGTCTCAGGCGTTCGGCCTCACGCGCGAGCGGCGCGATGCGGTGCGTTCGTCCCACGAGATGCAAGAGTCGCCGCCAATGCGACGGCAGATATGAAGTGTCGATGTCGACAAGCGTGTTGCCGCGTCGAAGCCCGAGCGACACGTCGGCAAGAAGGACCTCGAGATCGGGAAAACCTTGAAGCGAATGAAGAAATCCTGAGTGCAGTGACGAGCCTGCGGTGCACGCTCGTGACCAGTGTTCGAGGAACTCGGCCCACCGAGTGTCGCCTGGTGCATGTTGGCTCTCGTCTGGCGTCGAACTACGCAGAGGGTGAAGTCGCCCGAGCGCTTTATGTGCAGCGAGTCGGGGGACGACTGCAATGACCAACAGCAGGAAGACCAATCCCGTCATCGCGACGAAACCGACGAGCAAGTTCACGAAGAATAGACGCGATGGATCTCGGCCACTCTGCGTTCACCGGATGGGGATCGCTCCAGATGAACGACCGCCCCGACTCCCGTGCTGACGAGGTGGCGTGCATCGTCGATCGACCACCCGTGATGATGACGAACCACGAGCGCGGCGAGTCGGTCGATGGCGTCACGGGCGGAGTTGGCGTGGCAGGTGGTGAGCGATCCGTCGTGACCGGTGGTCATTGCTTCCAACATGTCGAATACTTCTGCACCACGAACTTCGCCAACGACGAGACGATCTGGACGCAACCGGAGTGCTGCACGAACGAGATGTTGGAGTGTCACTCCGCCGCTTCCCTCGATTGAAGGTGGCTGCGACTCGAGTCTGACCACATTGCATAGTCCCGTATCGAGCTCGAGCGTGTCCTCAACCGTGACCATTCGCTCGTGCGAGGGGATCAGCCGGCACATCGCGTTGACGAGTGTGGTCTTTCCCGCAGATGCCCGACCGGAGACCACCACGTTCACTCGTTGGTCGATCAGCCCGCGAAGTTGAGTGACCGTGGTGTCATCACCGAAGAGATTCGGCGACACGTCGTTCACCACGAAGCGGCGAATGGCGAGGCACGGACCAAGTGGAGACGCGGGAGGGACGATGACGCAGACGCGCGAGCCGTCGTCGAGACGAGCGTTGACGACGGGGTGGAGTCGATCGACCTGGCGCGAAAGGGGAAGGAGGATACGTTCGATGATGAGACGCGTCTCCTCGATTGGAAGCATGCCGACTTGGCGCATACCGGTGTCGTCCTCGATGAAGACCGAACCGTCGGCGTTTACCATCACTTCTTTTACCGAAGGGTCGGCGAGCCAATTCTCCAGCGCGCCTGCCCGGGTGACCTGCGAGATGGCGCGCCGCGCAAGCTCCTCGTGCTCGTCGTTGCGCAGGAAGGGGGCGACACGGCGAAGGTGAACCTTGGCCGAGGTGAGGAGGTCGCTGCGCTCGTCGCGAAGTTGGTGTGCGAGCGAACGGGTGAGAGCCTCGGGTGTCGACAACTCAGGCCGCTCGCTGAAGCGGATTCATCGACGAGGGGAGACGTGAGGTGAGGAGTCCTGCATCGATCACGCGCGCGAGTTTTGGATCGACTTCGACCTCGGCAACGATCGGGGCCGAGAGGACCGACGCAACATCGCGCTTCGAGAGTGCGCGACCGGGTTCATTGACGAGGATCACCCCATCCACCCGGAGTTTTGTGCTCACCGCACGGCGAAGCGCGAGATAGCAGGGCCGCAACACGAGCCATGAGGTGGTGGTGTGCGGTAGCAGTGTCTCCACGAAGGAGACGTTTGTTCCCGCGTCGACCACCACTTCTCGTGAGGAAGGAAACGCTGCGAACTGTTTCAATCGCGTCAGCGAATGTGCATCTGTCGAGATCGAACCCCGAGGCAGAAGATCGAGCTGGTCGTTGACGGGAATCGCGAGATGTTCGAGTGTCTCCTCAGCGGCATCATTCGCCAGCCACTCGCCAATTCCCTGATCGCTGGGCTCGGCAATGCCGAGCGTGGCCGGCAGATCTCCCATGAGATCGACGAGCCGGACGTGCCGGGTTGCCGAGCGCTGCAACGCGACGACGGCAGAGATAACGGTGGTGCCGACACCACCCTTGACCGACCAACACACCCGCATGCGCGGAGATGTGTGCGTTGCCCCGTCAGCGCAGTCGTGCCAGTTGCACGGCAAGTTCGGCTGCCACCCGTGCATTGTTTTCGGCGAGCGCCAAGTTGGCGCCGACACTGGCGAAACCCGTGGCTTCAGCAATTCGCGCAAGGACGAATGGTGTGACGGCAGGACCTTCGACCCCTGCGCTGGACGCGGCAAGTAGGGAATCGTCAATCACGCGATCAACGAGTGATTTGTCGAGCGAATCAGCGAGTGGAACCGGCACGCAGGTGAGGATTCCACCCAAACGCCCGAGTGCCCAATGGGCCTGTGCGAATCGAGCAAGTTCTGCAACGTCCTCGACACGCGCGGGAATGGGCAAACCGCTCGAGTGCACGGTGAAGGCAGGAAAATCGTTGCATGCCACGCCGATGACCGGAACGCCGATCGTCTCGAGGTGCTCGAGTGTGCGCGGTAGATCAAGAAAAGACTTTGCGCCGGCGCACACGGTGACGATGGGATGACTGGCAAGTGCACCGAGATCGGCGCTGATGTCACCGTGCTCCGAGACGCCTCGATGCACACCACCGATGCCGCCGGTGGCGAACACTTTGATGCCGGCGCGTGCAGCAAGCAACAGCGATGCCGAGACGGTGGTGGCGCCGAAATCCCAGCGCTGGGCAACGGCAAGAGCCACCTCGCGCTCACCGATTTTGCGTGCTGCGCCAAGGATGCGGGGATGCTCGTTTGCCTCCAAACCAACTCGAGCGACGCCGTCGAGAACCGCGGTGATCGCGGGAATGGCTCCGGCTGTGCGAATGGCGGCGAGGCAACGATCGAGCGCTTCGGCGTTCTTCGGCGAAGGAAGACCAAGGTTGGAAAAGATGGTGGTCTCGAGGGCAACTACCGCCTTTCCCTTTTGGAGAGCTTCGCTGACTTCGTCGCTCACCTGGAAGTTGTCGTTCATCGTCCCTCCAGCGTGGCACCCGGAGAAGCGAGTACGCGACTGGCTAGTGCGTTGCCGGCCGCTACTGCTGATTGAAGATCGGGACTCGTCAGAAGAGCACCGAGGAAACCTGCGGCGAAGGCATCGCCAGCGCCGGTGGTGTCGCGAATTTCGGCAACTTTTGGAACCGCAATCTCTACGCGGCTGTCCCTGGTGATCACGTTGACAGGTTCGGCGCCACGCTTGATCACGACGATCTCTGAACCCTGCACACCCTCGTCTGCTCGAAGCACTCGCGCCTCGTCGTCATTGCACAAGAGGTAGGCGGGTGTCATGTCGGCGATCGTCTTGCGAAAGCGGTCTGCCCCGAAATGCTCGAGCACGGCGGCCGATGACGCATCGATGGACAACGAAACACCCTGCTCGCGCGCAACACGAGCCAATGCGACCGCCGAACTGGCGATGGGCTCAACGACGAGCGAGTACGCGGGAATGTGCAGGATGCGAACGCCGTCGAGCACTGCTGTGTCGATGTCGCGCAACTCGACTGCTGCACCGCGATCGGTGAGCATGCTGCGCTCGCCGTCTTGATGAACGATGACGATGATGCTGCCGGTGCGGCCTCGTCGTTGTACCTGTACGTCGACTCCTGAGCGAGCGAGTTGACCAACCAGTGACTCTCCGAGGGGATCGTCGCCTACGCAACCAACGAAACGCGTGGCGGTTCCATTGCACGCCGCGAAGTGGGCAACGTTTGCGGCACTCCCGCCGCGCGTGCGCGTGACACGCGACGACGTGTCGGTTCCCTCACGGAACGGTTCATCCAGCCAGACGACCACATCTTCGATTAGGTCGCCAACCGTGCACAACACGGCGAGAAATCAGACCGAGAGGAGGTCGCGTGCGCCGGTATCGCTGGAGGGGTGACGCAACTTGCTCATTGCGCGCGCCTCGATTTGGCGAATGCGTTCGCGGGTGAGGTTGAAGGCCTCTCCCACTTCTTCCAGCGTGCGTGGTTCGCCGCGGTCGAGACCGAAACGCAACGCGAGAATTTCGCGTTCGCGCTGATCGAGTGGGGCGAGTAGGCGCGAGATCTCTTCAGGGAGCAACGCAGTGGCGGCAACCTCGAACGGCGACTCGGCCGCGCGATCTTCCACGACGTCGCCAAGTTCGGCATCGCCATCCTCACGAAGTGGTTCGGACAGAGACAATGGTTCTGCTGCGAAACGCAACGCTTCGGTGACCTTGTCCTCGGGCATCTCGACTTCGGCCGCCAACTCGGCGAGCGTGGCCGGACGACCGAACTTGAGCTCGAGGCGCGAGCGCGCTTTTTGCAGGCGGGCGAGTGTGTCGCCTGCGTGCACAGGGAGTCGAATGGTGCGACCGGTGTTGGCGATGCCGCGCGTGATCGCTTGGCGGATCCACCACGTGGCGTACGTGGAGAACTTGAAGCCCTTGCGCCAGTCGAACTTCTCGACGGCATGCATCAGGCCGAGGTTGCCTTCCTGAATCAGGTCGAGCAGCGGCAGACCGGAGGCTTGATACTTCTTCGCGATCGAGACCACGAGACGCAGGTTCGACTGCACGAATTGGCGCTCTGCACGAGTGCCGTCGCGCTGGATCTTCTTCAGTTCGCGGCGGCGATTGGGAGTGAGCTTCGCATCATTCTTCTCGAGCTCGGCAGTGGCTTCCTTGCCGCTTTCGATTGCCTTGGCCAGGCGGACTTCGTCGTCCTTGGTGAGCAGTGCGTACTGACCGATGTCGGTGAGGTAGAGCCGAACGAGATCTTCTTCGTCCCGATCAATCCGGTCTTTCGCCACTTCGTGTCCTCCTGCCTGTCCGAACGGGGTAACGATACCGACGGGGTCAAGTTCCACCACGTGGAAAGCCCTATTTTTCGGGCTCTTCGTGGCACAGGCACGATCAGACTTTTGGCTCGACCTGTCCTACGATTTTGGATATGTCAAACCCACTATTGAACGAACGAGCTTTCAGCCAGGCTGCCAACAAGACTGCCGATCAGGCGGGTTGGGCTGCGCCAACGACGGCGCCGCGCGAGTTCGCCGAACCGATCACCGACGGGCCGATCAGCCCCTGGGGCGGATCGGCGAGTGGTTCACCGAAGATGACCGCGAACGGTGCGATGAGCGCCACCTTGATGTTGTCGGTGTTGTTGATTGCCGCGGCAACCTTCGGCTGGTCACAAGTGGCCGAGGTGGGCGTAGGCGAACCGATTGCCTTCCCTGGCATCGCGATTGTCGGATTCATCGTCGGTCTCGTGGCTGCGCTTGCCGTGGTGTTCAAGCCGATGTGGGCCAAGTTCCTCGCCCCCGTCTACGCGATCGCCCAGGGCATCGCCGTCGGCGCAATCTCCAAGTTGTTCAACATGCAATACGAGGGGATTGTGTTGCAGGCAGTTGGTGCAACCATTGGCGTGTTCGTGGTGATGCTGTTGCTGTACCGCACGGGCGTGATTCGTGTCACCAACACGTTCCGCCGTGTGATCGTGGGTGCCACCGTCGGATTGATGGTGTTCTATCTCGCCTCGTTCGTGGTGAGCATTTTTGGACCGTCGCTGATCCCCACGGGTTCTGGCTCGTTCAGCATTCTGTTCAGCGTGTTCGTCGCGGGCTTGGCTGCTTTCAACTTGGCACTCGACTTCGACTTCATCGATCAGGCAGAGCGAGCTGGTGCGCCAAAGCAGATGGAGTGGTTTGCCGCATTCGGACTCCTCGTCACGATCGTCTGGCTGTACCTCGAGATCCTGCGCCTGCTCGCCAAGTTGCGCGAGCGTTAGAAAACGCCGCGCTCAGGCGTGGCGGCTGGTGGGGTTTGCTGCCAATACCGAATCGGGAATGGCAGCGCCTGACACTTCGTCCGTGAAGTAGGTGCCGGCATCGAGACGTTCGAGTGAGTTCTCGACGTCGTTGAGATCACGCTCGATGGCGTCGAGATCCGGTTGCGACATGCGGACGATCATAAGCGAGTGGGTAGCGTGACCGCATGACTTCATTCCCTCCTCTCGACGGTTCGGCCCCCAAGAAGCAAAAGTTCGACGCCCCACCGGAGATGGGCATCGACCCGTCGAAGCGGTACTCGGCAACCATGGAGACCTCGATGGGAACGCTGGTGATTGCACTGGATGCGATCTCTGCACCGAAGACGGTGAACAACTTCGTCTTTCTTGCGCTGAACCACTACTACGACGGAGTCATCTTCCACCGCATCATCAACGGTTTCGTTTGTCAAGGTGGCGACCCTGAAGGAACCGGACGCGGCGGCCCGGGATACCGATTCGCTGACGAACTCCCGAAGCCTGGGCAGTACCAGATCGGCAGCTTGGCGATGGCGAACGCTGGTCCGAATACGAACGGCTCGCAGTTCTTCATCATCAGTGGTTCGAGTGGTGTGCAGTTGCCACCTGCTTATTCATTGTTCGGTCAGGTCGTGAAAGGTTTGGACATCGTTGATCAGATGCAGCGCGTGCCGACGGCGCCGGGTGATCGTCCGAAGGACGACGTGGTGATTCGGTCGGTGACCATCAGCGTCGCTGACTAAATGCCGCTCATAGCCATCGCCGGTCGCCAGGGTGCACCGAGCCGGGTTTCTCGCGACTCGGTGTGCTTCGCTGGCCGTCGGTATTTGGACTCGGTGCTGCGCGCGGGAGGAGAACCCGTGGTGATCTCGCCGCAGGCGATCGATGATCCGGAGTCAGACGATCTGATCTCGCGATTCGACGGACTGATCCTGATGGGCGGCGGCGACGTGAACCCCGCGTTGTACGGCCAAGCGTCGGGACCCCACATATATGGAGTCCTCGAGAGTCAAGATCATTTCGAGGCGAGTTTGCTGCAGGCCGCGTTGCGCCAGGCAAAGCCAGTGCTTGCGATATGTCGTGGCATGCAGTTGGCCAACGTGGTACTCGGCGGAACCCTCGTGCAGGATTTGAGCGAGTTGCCGAATGCGAGCGAGTTGATTGATCACAAGCCGTCGGGTTTCCCCGTTGGCGCGGAGTACACCTTGCACGATGTGCGACTGGATGCCGACTCGATCCTGTCTACTGCGGTGGGAAGCACGACGATTCAGGGTGCATCCTTCCATCACCAAGGAATCGGTACTCTGGCGCCCGGGTTCAAGGCGACGGGTTGGGCGCCAGACGGTCTACTCGAGGCAATCGAGCACGAGAGTCACTGGTTGGTGGGAGTGCAGTGGCACCCCGAAGACACCTCAGCTGACGATCCCCAGCAACAGCGGATCTACGAAGCGTTCGTAGAACGAGCGCGCTCTTCTTCGCGACGCTGAAATGGCGAGTTGGGTGTCGTTACCCAACGAAACGCTCGGGTCACTCCTTCGCCGAGTGGTGTCAACGCGAGACGCTCGGTGAGTGGGAGATGTGGAAGGCGCAGCAGCGGTCGCGACCAACGCGGCAAGGTGGCCACGGTTGCTGCCACGAGTGCGAAGTAGGCGGAGTTTGCCGGAAACTCGAGCGGTGGAGTGAGTGTGAGGTACTTCACTGCATCACGCGACTCGGGAGTACTGCGCAATTCTGGTCGAAACGCTCGTAACTGATCCTGTAATGCGCGATAGGTGGTGGGGGGCGCAGGCACACCAAGCTTGCGTGCGATGACTGCCATGTCCTCCACGTAGCCATCGCGTTCGATGGCGTCCAACTTGCGCGTGCCAAAACGCTGATAGGCGGCGAGGAAGCTGTCAACTTCGGCAACATGAACCCAACGCAACAGATGCGGATCGTTCGCCGAGTAGTGCCTGCCGTCGCTCGCCTGACCCTTGACGAAGGAATGCACATGGCGGATGCGCTCGATGACTCGATCGGCCTCGACCGCTGGGCCAAACGTGGTCACGGCAAGAAAGTCCGCAGTGCGCTGCAGTCGACCCCACGGGTCGTTGCGATAGTCGGAGTGCTGGGCCACGCCAGCCATCGCGAGTGGATGCAAAGTTTGCAGCAGCAGTGCTCGCAACCCACCGATGAACATGCTCGAGTCGGCATGGACGAGTCGCACGGGGCGATCCTCGGCGAACCATCTCGCTCCCTCGGCGTCCAAGAGATGGGCCACGCGCTCGCGCGCATTCGGCCCGGCAACGCGATCGCGGAGCGCGTCGGCCAGTCGCTCGCGAACCATCTCGATGTCGGGGAATGCCATGGGTTAATCGTGCCAGCGAAATTGGCCATTTGTCGTACCGAACCGATGAGTAGCGTTCAT